>JAGWJK010001164.1 GCA_028865845.1 Rhizobiaceae bacterium | reverse complement strand
ATCACCGAGCGGAGCATCTTGATCGACGAAGCCTGCCCGATCCGATCACCGGCGATCTGCGCGTTCATGCCGAGGTCTTCCAATATGCCGAGGGCTTTGCCGGCATGGCTGCCGGCAATGAGCAGCGGGGTGCGGTGCCGGGCAGGATGGACGGGCGCCATCACGGCAACATCGACATAGCGGCCGCCAGCCTCTTCGATGATCTTTGCCGCGGCCTCCTTGTTCGAAGGGGCGCAGGAATTGCAGTCGAGATAAAGCGAACCGGGTTCGATCGCGCTGGCGACGGAGATCGCCACTTCCAGCGCACGATCCGCGGTGACAAGGCTGAATACGACATCGCTGCCCCTTAATGCTTCCCAGGGGCTTTCGGCATTGCGCACGCCGAACCGATTGCATGCGTCCAGCAGTGACGGACGCAGGAGATCGTCGCGCGATTTCACGTCGAATGTCGACACGCGCAGGCTATCCCATGCACTCGCAACGGTTTTCCACCCTGCAGCGAATGCCTGGCCTGCCTCTCCAAACCCTATCAGCGCGATTGTCGACATCGTCTCCGTCCCATTACATCCGGTGCGGGACACTGGTGTCCAGCGCGCCGGATACTGGCAGAGCATGCGTGCCCGGAACAGGCACTATAGCAAAAACTTATGGGCCGGACAGTTTTTCCGAATTGGCAAAAGCGACCGTTCGGAGCGATGTGGCGGTCAAATTGGAAGGAGATCCCATGCCGGAAAGCAAATCTGCTCTCGTCATCAGCGCACATGCCGCCGACTTCGTTTGGCGCTGCGGCGGCGCGATCGCCCTGCACGCGGAACTCGGGTACAAGGTGACCGTCGTCTGCCTCTCCTTCGGTGAAAGAGGAGAATCGGCGAAGCTGTGGAAGCAGCCCGGTATGACGTTGGACCGCGTCAAGGCGGCGCGCAGATCAGAAGCGGAAAAGGCGGCGCAGGCGCTTGGTGTGCACGATCTCATCTCCTTCGATCTCGGCGATTATCCGCTTCGTCTGACCGACGAGGACAAGTATCGTCTCGTCGATGTCATCAGAAACGTGCAGCCGGCATTCATGCTCAGCCACTCGCAATACGACCCCTATAATACCGATCACATGTACGCCACTCAGGTAGCGCTCGAGACCCGGATGATCGCCCAGGCCTGGGGACATAATCCCGGCCAGAAGGTGCTCGGCGCACCGCAGCTCTATCTCTTCGAGCCGCATCAGACGGAGCAGATGGGCTGGAAGCCGGATGTCTTCCTCGACATCACGCCGGTCTGGGAAAAGAAGCGGGCGGCGATCGAGTGTATGGAAGGTCAGGAGCATCTCTGGGAGTTCTATACCCGCGTGGCACAGAACCGCGCCAACCACTTCCAGCGCAATTCCGGCGGACAATCCGGCGGGCGCGCAGCCGAATATGCGGAAGGATTCCAGTCCGTGTTTCCCCGGACGGTCGACGTGCTATGACCGACCCCCGCTACGATATCGCCCATCTCGCGCATGTTGAACTCTACAGCAACAAGTACCGAGAGAGCCTGGATTTCTTCGTCAATGTCTATGGGCTGTCGCTTGCCGGCGAAGACGAAACTTCGGCCTACCTGCGGGCCTGGGACGATTACGAATTCTGCACCCTGAAGCTGACCCGTCACCACACCACGGGTGTCGGGCACATCGCCTATCGCACCTCGTCGCCCGAAGCTCTCGAACGACGGGTGAAGGCGATTGAGGCGAGCAGATACAAGGTTCTCGGCTGGGTTGATGGCGATCCAAGCCACGGCCGCGCCTTTCGCTTCGAGGATCCGTTCGGCCACATATTCGAGATCTATTGGGACACGGTGCGTTATGAACCGCCCGCTGCGGAAAAACCGGCCCTGAAGAATATCGCCCAGCGATACCATGGCCGGGGATGTCATCCGCGGCGTCTCGACCACCTGAACCTGCTCGCAGCCGACGTG
>JAGWJK010001163.1 GCA_028865845.1 Rhizobiaceae bacterium | reverse complement strand
TTCACGGCATCGAGACAGAACCCGTTCGCATTACGGCAAGGACCAAGCACGGGCAGCTCGAAATACGGGTACGCAATGGCGGATCGCCGATTCCGGAGGAAACCATGGGTCGTCTGTTCCAGCCCTTCCGCCGTGGGGAGGCCCTGTTAAATACCCATGGTCTCGGGCTTGGCCTTTACATTGCGTTGGAAATAGCAAAGGCGCACGGCGGCACGATCGACGTTGAGTCCGACGCGGCGGAAACGTGCTTCACCTTCCGTATGCCAATTCGCGGGTGATCTCTTCGATGCGCCGGCGGCTCGATAGGCGAGCAATTGGCACCATTTGGTCAATGACTTCCACCTCGGGCGTTCGCACGGTTGAACTGGCCTGAGGACGTCAAGCCGCCGCCGCCCATCCGTCCGGCTTCTGGATCTGCGGATTTCTGCAGGCGCCCAGCAGGCGATCCAGTTCCATCCGATCGCTGCCAAAACTGGTGATGAGCCTCTGGGCTTCGCCGATCTCAATTTGATAACGCCTATGAAGGGTCAAGGGGGTGTATTCGCTGCTTACTTCCTGTGACATTTCCGAAACGCTCCTTTCGAAAGCACAACGGTCACCGGGGAAAGGCCGTTCCTTCAAAGCTTGTCACGGGCTGAAACCGAACTTGAAACTGGTGCATTACGACTGTCCGCAGGCTTGTCGATCCCAAGCGAGCCCCGGAACACCACCGTCCGAAGGATTGCGCCGTGCCCGTCAGCGTTTTCGAACGTCCGGCCATCGACAGCTTCGCCCAGCAACACGATCTCCGCAACCGTTTCGCGGGAGGCCCTGATTGCTTCTCGAACTGCGGCGTTCAGCAACGCTAGTTCGATCCCCACATGATCAACTTCGTATGCGTCGATATCCTTGAGGTAAAAATAAAATATCATCCTTCTTCCGAGTGCCTGCAGCTGAAACGTAGTCTCCGCCTTGCCGTTCCCTACGCTTGAATGTGCGTTCGCAGCCGCCCCGATTTGCGCTGTCGGCCTTGATGTCTATCGTGATCAACGAAATCACCGGCGAACTCGTCGATCCCCGTGAGGCTGTCGAGCACCATCCCAATGCCAACGACGAACAGGTTTGGGCAGGTTGGCGACTAGCGACGCTGGACGAACTGATCCATGCCTGGCCAGCGCAGGACCGTCCTGGCGTTTACGAGAAGTTCCGCGGTTGGTGGCATCCGACGCTGGATGAACTGAGGGAGGCGAGACAGAACGCGAAATCACGCGATCGACACAAACGCCGGAAGCGAAAGGATGACGACCTTGATCATGTCGACTTGTGACTTTCGGCCACTATGTCGTCAGGAATTCAATTGAAAGGAGGAAGACATGCGCATCGATGGCGAATGCCAGTGCGGACAGGTGGCATACGAGGCCGACGTCGACCCCGGCCAAGTTACGATCTGCCACTGCACAGATTGCCAAAGACTGACGGGCGCCGCGTATCGCGTGACCGTGAGGGCGCCTCGGGAGAATTTCCGTGTCACGTCCGGGCACCCGAAGGAGTATGTAAAAATCGCGGACAATGGTCGCCGCCGAATGCAATACTTCTGTTCTAACTGCGGATCACCGATCTACACGACCGGCGAGCTCGAGGACGCTGCAGAGATCGGTATCCGGCTCGGAACCGTAAACCAGCGGCAGGACCTCAAGCCGCAGGCACAGTTCTGGTGTTCTTCGGAGCTTTCGTGGGCTCAGGATCTTCGATCGTTGCCGCGGCACGACCACTGAACGGCTCTGCGGCCACCGCACTTTTGGTCTCCGGGCACACGACTTCAATTTTGCCGAGTATGCCGCCTTTCTCCCCATAGAGCGGTTGTGGTGCGTTGCAACCCCTTATGGCACAAATAAATCATTGGAACTTCTATGTTTTCCGCGTGTTTCCGTCTCACCCAACAGGAGGAAACACCAATGAACAAAATCGCAATCC
>JAGWJK010000100.1 GCA_028865845.1 Rhizobiaceae bacterium | reverse complement strand
CCGATCATGATGGCTCAGCTCAATGTTCCGGAACTGCAGAACGCCGTCTCGGCCGCGGTCAGCAGCTACCTCGACAATCCGAAGAGCCTGACGGTCACCGCCGCCCCGGGCAAGCCGGTGCCGCTGCCGATGATCATCGGCGCCGCCATGGGCGCTCCGCAGTCGATCCCGCAGGTCATCGGCCTGAAGGTTTCGTCGAACGACTGATCGGCGAGCAGGCTTAGACAATACGAACCCGGCGATCTCGGTCGCCGGTTTTTTCGTTTGAGCCTGCGACGGAACAATCACAGGAAAAGCGCGTAGCGGCTCTCGGCTTCTGTAAGAAGCTTAACCGCTCCAATCCTCAGGACACGTGCGCCCGATCAACCTGGTGCCTCAGAAGTTCGCTCCTCGCATGGGCGATCATATCGAACAGTTCCTCTGCACTCGCACCGTCGCGCGCCTGCACCGACATTCCCTGGACGATGGCACCAAGAAAACGGGCGAGCGAGCGCGCATTGGTATCGGCACGTATATCCCCCTCCTCGATGCCGCGTTTGATCCGGGCGGTGAAGATATCGAGCGTCTGCAGGCGCATCGACGAGACGTGGTGTGCAATCGGCTCGTTCTCTTCCGCGCAATTCAAGACCGCCGTCGAGATCATGCAACCCTTCGGATGTTCGGGCGCCGTAAATATCATTGCCGAATTCCGCAGAAACCGCTCGAAGGCGGTCACGGTATCCACCCGCTCCTGCAATGGGTTTCCGGGATCGGGCCGGGGCATGCGACGATATTGATCGAGCGCCTCGCGGTAGAGATCAGCCTTGGAGGTGAAGGCGGCATAGAGGCTTTGCGGCGTAATTCCCATTGCGGCGGTGAGATCGGCGATGGAGGAACCGTCATAGCCGTGCTCCCAAAACGTATCGCGCGCCGCCGCCAGCACCGTCTCGCGATCGAATGCCGGAGGGCGGCCGCGCTTGCGCTGTGCGGAATTTTTCGTCTTTTCACTATTTTCCACAATGATCACTCTAGAAATATTTCGCATCCTGGGTTATTCAGGAATGGTCATTGTGATTATAGAAGGTTCGACCCTATGAGTCTCCCCCTTGAAAACGCCGATCAGCTATTCCGCAACACGCTGACATCGGGCGTCGATGCCGCAATCGACAAAGCACTGGCCGATAGGCGCGTGGTCGGGACGGTCGTGCTGATTTCGCGAAACGGCGAGCCCGTCTATCGTCGCGCCGCCGGTCTGGCGGATCGCGAGAGCAGCACGGCCATGCAGGAAAACACCATCTTTCGCCTGGCCTCGATCACCAAGCCGATCGTGACCATCGCGGCGATGCGTCTCGTCGAGCAGGATCGGATCGGTCTCGACGACCCGATTACCATATGGCTGCCCGACTTTCGCCCGCGCCTGCCCGATGGCAGCGAACCCGTCATCCGCATCCGGCATCTGCTGACCCATACCTCCGGATTGAACTACCGTTTCGCGGAAGAGGACGAGAACGGCCCCTATAATCGCGCCGGCGTCTCCGACGGCATCGGCGAACCGGGCTTGTCGCTTGCGGATAACCTTCGACGGATATCGAGCGCCCCGCTGCTCTTCGCTCCCGGCGAAGGCTGGCAATATTCGCTGGCGATGGATGTGATCGGCGGGATCATCGAGAAGGAGACCGGCGGCAACCTCGCTGCGGCAGTCGAAGAGCTGGTAACGAAGCCGCTCGGCCTTGTCGATACCGCCTTCTCGGTACGGGACCGCAGCCGGCTCGCCGCCGCCTATATGAACGCATCGCCGGAGCCGCAGCGCATGGGGAAGGAAGCGCAGGTACCATCGCTTACCGGCCTCATCCGCTTTGCGCCGGATAGAATATTCGATCCAGCCTCCTACCAGTCCGGTGGCGCAGGCATGGCGGGACCGGCGGACGAGATCCTCACTATCCTCGAAACGATCCGCAAGGGCGGCGCGCCGCTCCTGTCTACCGAAACAGTCGCGACGATGACGAAGGATCAGGCGGGCGGCCATGTCCAGCCGCTGATGCCGGGTTTCGGCTTCGGTTTCGGCTGGTCCATCGCCACCGACCCGGCGGCCGGGAACGTCCCCTACTCCACCGGCACGCTTCGCTGGGGCGGCGTCTACGGCCACAGCTGGTTCGTCGACCGGGAAAAAGGCCTGACCGTGGTTGCCCTAACCAACACGGCACTCGAGGGCATGTGGGGACAATTCACCGTCGACGTTCGCGACGCGGTCTACGCAGCGCTCTGACCGCTCCATCCCACCACAACGAAAAAACCCGGCGATGTCTCTCGCCGGGTTTTTGCATGTCTTCAAGGCGGAAAGCCTCAGTCCTTCTTGACCGGCGGGATCGGGCGGATCGCCAGTTCGCGCAGCTGCGTCGGCGTTGCCGCGGAGGGAGCGCCCATCAGGAGGTCCTGGGCCTGCTGGTTCATCGGGAACAGCGAGATCTCGCGCAGGTTCTTGGCGCCGACCAGCAGCATAACGATGCGGTCGATACCGAAGGCAGCACCACCGTGCGGAGGCGCGCCGTACTGGAACGCGCGGTAGAGACCCCCGAAGCGTTCTTCGACGTCGGTCTGGCTGAGGCCGACCTTTTCGAAGGCAGCAACCATGGTTTCCGGCGACTGGTTACGGATCGAACCCGAAGCGATTTCGAAGCCGTTGCAGACGGCGTCGTACTGGAAGGCCTTGATCGTCAGCGGATCCTGGCCCTGCAGCGCCTCAAGGCCGCCCTGCGGCATCGAGAACGGGTTGTGGGCGAAGTCGATCTTCTTGTCTTCCTCGCTCCATTCGAAGAACGGGAAGTCGACGATCCAGCAAAGCTCGAAACGGTCGCGGTCGATCAGATTCAGCTCGTCGGCAGCGCGGTTACGCGCCTCGCCGGCAAACTTGTAGAACTTGTCCGGATCGCCGGCGACGAAGAAGCAGGCATCGCCGTCGCCGAGGCCGAGCTGCGCGCGGATCGCATCGGTGCGCTCTTCGCCGATGTTCTTGGCAAGCGGACCTGCGCCTTCGAGCTTTTCGCCTTCCTTGCGCCAGAAGATGTAGCCGAGGCCAGGCTGGCCCTGGCTCTGCGCCCAGGCGTTCATGCGATCGCAGAAGGCGCGCGAACCGCCGGTTTTGGCCGGGATCGCCCAGACCTGAACCTTCGGGTTCGACGCGATCATGTTGGCGAAGACCTTGAAGCCGGAGCCGGCGAAATGGTCCGTCACCGCTTCCATGACGATCGGGTTGCGAAGATCGGGCTTGTCGGAACCATACTTGCGAATGGCTTCGTCATAGGGAATGCGCGGCCATTCCTTGGTAACCGGCTTGCCCTCGGCGAATTCCTCGAACACGCTGGTCATCAGCGGGCCCATCGTGTTCCAGACGTCTTCCTGCGTCACGAAGCTCATTTCCAGGTCGAGCTGGTAGAATTCGCCGGGAAGACGGTCGGCACGCGGATCTTCGTCACGGAAGCACGGCGCGATCTGGAAATAGCGGTCGAAGCCGGCAACCATCAGCAGCTGCTTGTACTGCTGAGGCGCCTGCGGCAGCGCGTAGAAGGTGCCGGGATGAATGCGGCTCGGCACGAGGAAGTCGCGCGCGCCTTCCGGCGACGAAGCCGTCAGGATCGGCGTGGTATATTCGGTGAAACCGGCGGTGCCCATCTCGCGGCGCATGGCGGAGATGACCTGCGTGCGCTTGACGATGTTCCTGTGCAGCGTTTCGCGGCGCAGGTCGAGGAAGCGGTACTTCAGGCGCACGTCTTCCGGATAGTCCGGCTCGCCGAAGACCGGCAGCGGCAGCTCCTTGGCGGCAGAGAGAACTTCGATCTCCTGCGCGTAAAGCTCGATCTCGCCGGTCGGCATGTTCTTGTTGATGGTGTCGTCCGTGCGGGCCTTCACCAGTCCGTCGATGCGGATGACCCATTCGCCGCGAACGGTTTCGGCGAGCTTGAAAGCCGGCGAATCCGGATCGGCGACAACCTGGGTGATGCCATAGTGGTCGCGCAGGTCGATGAACAGCACGCCGCCATGATCTCGAACGCGATGAACCCAGCCGGAGATGCGGACGGTCGAACCGACGTCGGACTTGCGCAGGGCGGCGCATGTGTGGCTGCGATAGCGATGCATAGTATATATCCTGGGCTTGGCGGCCGGCGGCAAATGCGGACAAAAGCCCCTCGCCCGCCGACGAGAAAATCGGGCGGAAAAGCGCATGGTGCGCCCGATTTGTCAAGGCTGGAACGTTAACGCCAGCAGTTAAAGCTTGTTCGGCGACCCTATAACCCTGCCACCGCAGGTACTCGCTGCGGCAATCCGGCTACTGCAATGCTATTGCTGAACGCGACGGTCAACTTTAAACAGGCACGTATATCCCAGTATCCCCGGAGCGTCGCATGCCCATTCTTACTCGCCGCAATCTGCTGAAAGCTTCCGCCGTTGCCGGCGCCTACGGCGTCGGGCTCGGTATTGCCGGTAAATTCGGGAGCAAGGCGATCGCGGCGCCGGAGGCGCGGGTGCTGAAGACGGCAAAGATCGAAGCCAAGCTCACGGATGCCGGCCCGACCAAGGATGTGCTGACCTATGGCGACGCCGGCATGCCGCCGGTGCTGCGCATGAAGAAGGGCGAGCCCTTCGCCGCGCGGCTGATCAACGGCATCGACGATCCGACGACGATCCACTGGCACGGCATCCGTCTGGAAAACAAGATGGACGGGGTGCCGTTTCTGACCCAGCCCTACGTCTATACGGGCGATCATTTCGATTACGCGTTCACGCCGCCGGATGCGGGCACCTTCTGGTACCATCCGCATTGCAACACGCTGATCCAGATGGGCCATGGCATGACCGGCGTCATCGTCGTCGAAAACCCGAAGGACCCCGCATTCGACTCGGAAGTCGTGATCAACCTGCGCGACTGGCGGCTCGGCGGCGACGGCCAGTTCATTGCGCAGTTCCGTCCGCGCGATTCCGCCAAGTCCGGGACCTACGGCACCGTGCGCTCCGCCAATTGGCAGCAGCAGCCGCAATATGATGCGCCGTCGGGCGGGCTGGTGCGCCTGCGGCTTGCGATCACCGACGTCACGCGGATCTATTCCTTCCGCATGGACGGCGCGGAAGCGACTGTCATCTCGATCGACGGCAACCCGGTGCCGCAGCGTTTTCCGCTCGACGTATTGCAGCTCGGTCCCGGCCAGCGGCTGGAACTGGCCGTCCGCATGCCAGACAACGAAGGCGCGATCGTCAAGCTGGAGGATATCAAGGGGACCGATCCCAAGGTGCTCGCCACGCTGCGTTCGGTCGGAACCTCGCTGAAGCGCGACGTTCGCGATCTGGCGCCGCTTGAGGACAATCCGGTAGCGAAGGCGGATCTCGGTGCCGCCGAGCATATTCCCCTGCTCCTCAGCGCCACGGCGGAAAATACCGCCGACAACACGATCTGCGGCTCGCTCGGCTACAGTTTCTGGGCGATCAATAAGGTGCCGTGGCCGGGTGACACGCCAGATCCGACGGCGCCGCTTGCTGAGCTGAAGCTCGGTAAGAGCTATGTCATCGACATGGAAAACCTGACGCCGCACAGCCATCCCATCCATCTTCACGGGATGAGCTTCACGGTGATTTCCTCGTCGTCGCGCCCGGTGCAGCCCTTCGTGTCCGACACCTACCTGATCCAGCCGAACGAGAAGGTCCAGCTCGGTTTCGTCGCCGACAATCCCGGCGACTGGTTGCTGCACTGCCATATCATCGAGCATCAGAAGACCGGCATGACCAGCTATGTGCGGGTCGTTTGATACCATCCTCTCTCCACGTATTGACATATCGAACCGAAAGGAGAAGGAAGGTTAACGAACTATTTTACAGATGAATGTGTTGATATGATCGAAACTACCGCCCAATTGGAGGCGGCCTGCCAAGAGCTGGCCAAGTCAGAATTCATTACCATCGACACGGAATTCCTGCGCGAGACGACCTTTTGGCCGGAACTGTGCCTGATCCAGATGGCAAGCCCGACGACAGAGGTGTTGGTCGATCCGCTCGCCAAGGGTCTCGACCTTAGGCCCTTCTTCGAATTGATGGCCAACCCGGCCGTGATGAAGGTCTTTCACGCCGCGCGCCAGGACATCGAAATCATCTTCAATCGCGGCAATCTCATTCCGCATCCGATCTTCGATACGCAGGTCGCCGCGATGGTCTGCGGCTTCGGCGATTCGGTTTCCTACGACCAGTTGGTCAGCCGCATCAAGAACGTCCACATCGACAAGTCATCGCGATTTACCGACTGGAGCCGCCGGCCGCTGTCTGAAAAACAGCTCGACTACGCGCTTGCCGATGTCACGCATCTGCGCGACGTCTACCTGTCGCTGAAGGCGCAGCTGGAACGCGAGGGCCGTGCCTCCTGGCTGCTGGAGGAGATGGCGATCCTCGAATCGCGCGAGACCTACGATCTCCACCCCGACGATGCATGGCAGCGGCTGAAGATGCGCCTGCGCAAGCCGCAGGAGCTCGCCGTGCTGAAGTTCGTCGCCGCCTGGCGCGAGCGCGAGGCCCGCGCCCGCAACGTGCCGCGCGCCCGTGTGCTCAAGGACGACGCTATCTACGAAATCGCCCAACAACAGCCGAAGGACGGCGAGGCGTTGGCGCGCCTGCGCACGATTCCCAAGGGCTGGGAGCGCTCCGCCGCCGGCAATGCCGTCCTGGAAGCGATCAACGAAGCATTGGCATTGCCGAAGGCCGATATGCCGCACGTCCCCCGTCATCAACAGGCGCCCGAGGGCACTGCCGCCGCTGCCGAACTCCTGAAGGTGCTGCTGAAGCTGATTGCCGAAAAGCACGGCGTAGCGCCCAAGGTCATCGCCAACAGCGAGGATCTCGACAAGATCGCCGCCGAGGGCGAAAAGGCCGATGTCGCCGCGCTTTCCGGCTGGCGCCGTGATCTTTTCGGAGAAACAGCGCTGCAACTGATCCAGGGTCAGGTCGCGCTTCGCTTTGTCGGCAAGAAGGTCGAGACCGTCGCGCTTTGAAGCCGTCAGGAGCTGTTTCTCCTGCCGGTATCATGGCGATGTCGAATAGTAGATGCTGCCTCTTGCTTCCCGTCTGCCGGAAAACGATCTAGAAGTGGATCAATATTCGCAGGTGGATCGGCAGCATGAGAAGAATACCTTCGGCGCTAAACTGGATTTCCATCGCGCTATTCGTTGCCATCAGCGGCGTCGGCTATAATCTTCTGTTCTACAGCAGCCAGCCAATATACATCGGTGCGATCTTTGCGCTGTTTTGCGCCTTGCCCGTGCTTGCCTTCGAGCGCCGGCTGATCCTGCCGCGGCTGAACGATTGGCTGCACAGCCTCCCGACCCCAATATTCGTCGTCCTGGCGCTGATATTGGATTTCGCCCTGATCGGCATCGGCTTTGCGGCCGCAGGCAGCCTGATGAAGCTGTTGCATATCATCAATGCGCCCTGGCTGGACATGACCTTGATGCCGACCAGGGTCTATCTCTATGCGGTTGCCATCAGCGCCGTCATCATCTTCGTGACGCGAGTGCGCGAACTTCTCGGCCGCGACGTCTTCTTCAGCCTGCTGACGGCCCGCTATCGCCGGCCTGTCGCAGAAGAGCGGGTATTCCTTTTCATAGACCTTGTCGGCTCGACCGCCTTTGCCGAAGAGCACGGCGATCTGCGCACGCAGCAATATCTGAGCGACCTGTTCACCGCCTTCGCCGAGCCCGTGCGTCGGCACAAGGGAGCAATCGACGACTATATCGGCGACGCCGCGATCGTGACCTGGCCGCTGAAGCGCGGGGTAAAGGATGCCCGCTGCGTTCGCTGCGTCTTCGATATCCTCGCCAAGATCGAAGCAGAATCGGAAACCTGGCTGCAGGATTACGGCCGTGTGCCGCGCGTGCGGGCGGCTCTCCATGGCGGCGACATCATCACGGCCGAAATCGGCGTCGATCATCACAAGATCACCTATTTCGGCGATACGGTGAATACGACGGCCCGGCTGGAAGCGTTGTGCAAGACACTCGAACGGCAGGTGCTGATTTCAAGCGACCTTGCGCGACGCCTCGAGCTTCCGGAGGGCATCATCACCGAAGACCTCGGCGATCACGCCGTCAAGGGCCGCGACCATCTCCTGGGTGTGATCGCGCTGCATGTCCCGACGCACCAGGCTTTGAAGACCGCTCGCGGCTGACCACGCGCGATGCCTATTCGAACCGGAAGACCAGCCGACGGTTGGTCAGCTTGCCGAGCTGCTGGAGGCGTCCCTCCAGCCATTCGCCGGCAAAATCGTGATATTCGGCCGGGACGACGAACTCCAGATCGAAATCCGGGCTCGGGGAGCGGCGGATCGACAGGTTGCGGACGATGCCGGGCATCGAGGCCGAGAACAGATAGACCACGCGCAGCAGGCCACCGAGCAGCTTGGCGCGTTCGACGAATTGCGGCGTTGCGATCGTCGCCAGCGGCCCCGTTGCACCGTCGTCGTGCAGACCTTCGAAACGGTAGTAGTTGGCAAGCGCGATGAAGGCGCGGCCGGCATGGGTAATGCCGACGAAGGAGGTATGCGCGATGATGTTCAGCGCCTGCAGGCCGCGATAGTCGGGGTGGGCGCGCCAGCTGATATCGGCAAGCAGACAGGCCGCCTGGCGATAACGACTTTCCTCTTCCGTCTCCGTGATCCCGAAGAACGGCAGCATGCGGCCGGTCCATTCGGCAAGCTCGCGGGCGTGTTCCGGCGAACGGGCACGAAGGATGGCGAGTTCGCCGGCGGCGACTAGCAGCGGGTCGCTCTGGCGTTCGGCATCGGTGAGCAATGAATAGAGATAGCCTTCACGCACGCCCTGTGCGGAGAACGATACGACGGACGGCTTCATCTCAGCCAGAACCTCGCGCATGGCGATAGCACCGAAGGGCAGCAGCGAGCGGCGATGCTTGGAGATGGCAAGCAGCGCCGGTTCTTTCGATTCCTTGGCTTCCGCGATCTGGTCGAGGAAGCGTAACATTTCTTCAAGCGGCACTTCATAACCCTGCATCATGTGCAGGGGATATTTACGGATTTCCATGTGCAGCTTGGCGATGTTTCGCCACGTGCCGCCGACGGCATAGAAGGTCCGCCCCTCGCCCTTCTCTAGCAGCTTTGCCGTCTTCACATGCTTGCGGGCGAAGCTGCGCGCTTTGGCGAGAGAACCGCCGGCATATTCGGAAAGACGAAGGCCGCCGAGCGGCAGGGTGATGCCCTTGCCGAATTCCTTGCCCTTGATGTCGATCAGCTCGAGCGAGCCGCCGCCAAGGTCGCCGGCAATACCATCAGGGCCGAAGAAGCCGCTGATGATGCCGAGCGCTGAAAAGCGCGCTTCTTCCTCACCGGAAAGCACGCGCACCTTGCGCTTCAGGATCGATTCGGCCTGGTGGATGAATTCGGGTCCGTTGCTTGCCTCGCGGGCAGCGGCGGTCGCCAGAACATAGATCGTCGATGCACGCGCCTGGTCGGACAGCGCCTTGAACC
>JAGWJK010001162.1 GCA_028865845.1 Rhizobiaceae bacterium | reverse complement strand
GGCGCCGGTCACTTCCTCCAGAAACGCGATGGCGCGCGTGACGGCCGGCGGGCTCATATGCAGCTGCCGCGCCGCGTTGGCGAGGCTACCGGTGTCGGCCACTTTCACCAATACTCTCATGCATTGCAGCCGATCCACCCGCCACCTCCACGCTCGCGATTATTCCGCGCGGCGGAATAGTTTCTTAGCGACTATCGCACTTCTTTTCTCCACGAGAAATAGTCATTTTAGCTTTGGACAAAGCTCACTCCGGAGACCGACCCTCATGAAACTTTACTACGTTCCGCTGTCAGGCCACTCTCACCGCGCCCGGCTCTTCCTTTCCCTGATCGGCATGGATGCCGAAATCGTCGAGGTCAATCTTGCCGAGGGCGAACACAAGTCGGCGGATTTCCTCACGCTCAACCCCTTCGGCCAGGTCCCGGTGCTGGATGATGACGGTGTGATCATCGCCGACTCGACGGCGATACTCGTCTATCTCGCCAAGAAATATGCGGACAAAAGCTGGTTGCCGGAAGATCCGATCGGCGCGGCATCGGTGCAGCGCTGGCTGTCCGTCGCCTCGGGCGAAATCGCCTATGGCCCATGTGCGGCGCGTCTGGTCAGTGTTTTTGGCGCCAAATTCGACGTGGAAGAAGTGATTGCCCGCGCTCATGTGATCCTAAAGCTGATCGATGCGGAACTTGCCGATCGCAGCTGGATTGCCGCCAATCACCCGACGATCGCCGATGTCGCGCTCTATAGCTATATCGCCCGCGCTCCCGAGGGAAATGTCGACCGTTTCCAATATCGGAACGTCAGTGCCTGGCTTGCACGCGTGGAAGCGCTGCCGGGCTTCTTCGCCTTCCGGAAAACACCGATCGGCATTCCAGACGCGGCTTGAAGATGGGGCGAGAACCGCCGCCCATTGTTTGAAAGGAAAATCCATGCTGACCGGCAACAGAACCGAAAGTGCCTCGCCCTGGCATGCCGGGGAAATTGCCCTGCAGAAGAAGGCCGGCGTTGCCGAGCGCATGGCGGAAGTGGGGCCGCGTGTGCTGCGCGATCATCTGATCGAGCAGCACCGCAACTTCTACCCGCAGCTTCCGTTCATCGTGCTCGGCGCCGTCGATCCCGAAGGCAATGCTTGGGCGACCCTGCGTGCCGCGCATCCCGGCTTCCTGCAGAGCCCGGATATCCATACGCTCAGCGTCGACCTCGTTCGTGATCCGGCCGATCCTGCCGATGCCGGCATGGACGATGGCGATGCCGTCGGCATGCTTGGCATCGAGCTTCATACCCGCCGCCGCAACCGCCTGAACGGCACCATACGGCGCACCGGGGACCGGGGCTTTGACGTCACGGTCAGACAGGCCTACGGCAATTGTCCGCAATATATCCAGCTCCGGGATTTCAGCTTCATTCGCGACCCATCACAAGGAGCGGACGAAGCGGCACTGCACCTTACAGCACTCGACGCCCGCTCGCGGCAAATCATTGTCAGCGCCGACACGTTTTTCGTCGCCTCCTATGTCGATCGTGAGGACGGGCTGCGGCAGGTCGATGTATCGCATCGCGGCGGCAAGCCGGGCTTCGTGCGTATCGGCGAGGATGGCGTGCTGACGATTCCGGACTTTGCCGGCAATCTCTTCTTCAACACGCTCGGCAATTTTCTCGTCAATCCAAAGGCCGGGCTGGTGTTTGCCGATTTCGAAAGCGGTGAATTGCTCCAGCTCACCGGCACGTCGGAAGTCATGCTCGACTCGCCGGAGATCGCTGCGTTTCAGGGCGCCGAGCGACTGTGGCGTTTCACACCGACGAAGATCGTCCGTCGACCCGGCGCGCTTCCGTTGCGGCTGCATGCACGCGAGAACGGTGCATCGCCGAATTCGATGATGACGGGAAGCTGGGGTGATGCCGCGAACCGTTTGAAAGCGCTCGAATTGGCAACCGCCTGGCGCCCGTTCCGCGTCGCAAG
>JAGWJK010001161.1 GCA_028865845.1 Rhizobiaceae bacterium | reverse complement strand
CGGATGATCGTCAACATCTTACTTCTGGTTGTCGACGCGATTCTGGCGGCTCTACCGCTTCTCTACGGACTTGGCTATATTTAAGTCAAATTGAAGCCGTCGCCGGCCGATATTGCCTATACAATCCCCACGCTTTTGAATTTTTGCCATCATAAATTCACCCGAATGGCCTATTCGGCGAATACGCGTGTTGCGAGTCTCAATATCCTATGTTAGACGAACCCCGAATTTCGGATGAGGTGGGAGGAAGCTCCTGCTGATTTCTGGGGGAAATCAAAACGAATTCAAGAGCATGTGACTTCCGTTCCGCGGAAGCCGGATTCTTGGATTGAAATCAGGGAATTTTGTGCCCGTGGCAGACACATCCCAGCATATTTCTGGTGTTGCAGAACGATATGCCTCGTCGCTGTTCGAATTGGCGCTGGAAGAAGGTGCACTGCCGGCAGTGACCGCCGATCTCGATCGGTTCCAGGCCATGCTGGACGACAGCGCTGATCTGAAGCGCTTCACGGCCAGCCCGGTCTTCTCCGCGGAAGAGCAGGTCCATGCCGTTCAGGCACTGGCCGCCCAGGCGGGTTTCGGTCTTTTCTTCACCAATTTCCTGAAAGTCGTGGCAAGCAACCGGCGCCTTTTTGCGCTGCCGGGCATGATCAAGGCTTTCCGTATCATCGCCGCCGAACATCGCGGTGAAGTTTCCGCCGAGATCACCTCGGCCCATGCGCTCACTCAGGCGCAGGAAGACGAATTGAAGGTGGCTCTCAAGGGTGTCACCGGCAAGGACGTATCGATCGCCGTTACGGTTGATCCTTCGATCCTTGGCGGACTGATCGTCAAGGTCGGCTCCCGCCAGATCGATACGTCGCTTCGTACCAAACTCTCTACCCTTAAGCTTGCATTGAAAGAGGTCGGCTGATGGATATCCGCGCCGCGGAAATTTCCGCAATTCTGAAAGATCAGATCAAAAATTTCGGCCAAGAAGCCGAAGTCTCCGAAGTCGGCCAGGTTCTTTCCGTCGGTGACGGTATCGCCCGCGTCTACGGTCTGGACAACGTCCAGGCCGGCGAAATGGTCGAGTTCCCCGGTGGTATCCGCGGCATGGCCCTGAACCTCGAATCCGACAACGTCGGCGTGGTTATCTTCGGCGCCGACCGCGACATCAAGGAAGGCGACACCGTCAAGCGCACCGGCGCGATCGTCGACGTTCCGGTTGGTCCGGAGCTGCTCGGCCGCGTCGTCGACGCGCTTGGCAACCCGATCGATGGCAAGGGCCCGATCAATGCGACCCGCCGCTCGCGCGTCGACATCAAGGCTCCGGGCATCATCCCGCGCAAGTCGGTTCACGAGCCTATGTCGACCGGCCTCAAGGCCATCGACGCGCTCATCCCGGTCGGCCGTGGCCAGCGCGAGCTCGTGATCGGCGACCGCCAGACCGGCAAGACCGCCATCATTCTCGACACGATCCTGAACCAGAAGGCCATCCACGACGTCGGTCCGGACAGCGAAAAGCTGTACTGTGTCTACGTCGCCATCGGCCAGAAGCGTTCGACCGTTGCCCAGTTCGTCAAGGTGCTCGAAGAGCGCGGCGCCCTGAAGTACTCGATCATCGTTGCCGCGACCGCTTCCGATCCGGCTCCGATGCAGTACCTAGCACCGTTCGCCGGTTGCGCCATGGGCGAATACTTCCGCGACAACGCCATGCACGCGCTGATCGGTTACGACGACCTTTCCAAGCAGGCTGTCGCCTATCGTCAGATGTCCCTGCTGCTGCGTCGCCCGCCGGGCCGCGAAGCCTATCCGGGCGACGTTTTCTACCTGCATTCGCGTCTGCTTGAGCGCGCCGCTAAGATGAACGACGAGCAGGGCGCCGGTTCGCTGACCGCTCTCCCGGTCATCGAAACCCAGGGTAACGACGTTTCGGCCTTCATTCCGACCAACGTGATCTCGATCACCGACGGCCAGATCTTCCT
>JAGWJK010001160.1 GCA_028865845.1 Rhizobiaceae bacterium | reverse complement strand
CAATCGCGGCTACCACGCGATGAGGACGTCTCAATAATCTGCCGCCATGTGATTAATTCGCGCGGATTGATGAGGCGCCAGCCAGAAAAGCAGGAGAAGTGAATGCGTTTGGGCGGCCGGCTGCAGGGGGCCATCGAAGTTCTTGCCGATATCGAAGCACGCAAGCGACCGGTGGCCGACGCGCTGAAGGACTGGGGGCTTGCCCATCGTTTTGCCGGTTCCGGCGATCGGGCTGCGATCGGCAATATCGTCTATGACGCCCTGCGCATGCGGCTCTCGCATGCCTGGCTCATGGGAGACGACAGCCCGTCCGCGCTTGCACATGCCGTGCTGTTTCGCCAATGGGGTCTGACGCCCGAGGCGCTCGCCGCCGAACTCGATGGCGACAAGTTCGCACCCGAACCGCCAACGGCCGAGACGCTTGCCGGCTTTTCCGCCCGCAAACTTGAGGATGCGCCAGGTTACGTTCAGGGTGACATTCCCGAATGGGTGGAAGGATCGTTCCGTCAGGCATTCGGCGAAAGCTGGCTGGCGGAAGCGCAGGCCCTCGCCGAAAGGCCGACGCTCGATCTGCGCGCCAACATCTTGAAATCCAGCCGCGACAAGGCGGTGAAGGCGCTTGAACGCGCCGGCGCCCAGGCATCGCATATCGCCCGATACGGGATGCGCATTCCCGCCGGCGAAGGCGCCTCCCGCCTGCCGAACGTAACGGCGGAACTTTCTTTCCAGAAGGGCTGGTTCGAAGTCCAGGACGAGGGTTCGCAAATCGTCGCCGATCTCGTGCTGCCCGAAGAGGGCGATCAGGTGCTCGACTATTGCGCCGGCGGCGGTGGCAAGACGCTCGCCATGTCGGCGGCAATGCACAACAAGGGCCAGGTGCACGCCTATGATTCCGATCGCCGGCGGCTGGCACCGATCATCGAACGGCTGAAGCGCGCCGGGACCCGCAACGTCCAGGTCCATGACGAGAAGAACAGCCTGCTCGCCCAGCGCGGCAAATTCGACAAGGTGCTGGTCGACGCGCCCTGCACCGGCACTGGCACCTGGCGCCGCCGTCCCGATACGAAATGGCGGCTGACGCAGAAAAATCTCGATGAACGCATCAGCCAGCAACAGGAAGCGCTCGCCCAGGCCGGTGAGTTCGTCCGCCCCGGCGGCATGCTGCTCTACGTCACCTGTTCGGTGCTGCCGGAGGAGAATGAGGCGCAGGTCAATCGCTTTGCGGCCAAGAACCCGGATTTCCAGGTGGTCGAGGCGCTGACCTCGTGGAAAACCCTGTTTGGCGCGAATGGGCCGCAGCCGCGCTCGTCGGACGGCAAGACCATCACGCTTACGCCTGCCTCCACCGATACCGACGGCTTCTTCTTCTGTCGGCTGCAGCGCAAGGCTTGAGGCCATTCGGCTCGCGGCGACATAAAAAGGCACGACGCGTCACTGGTTAGTTGGTAAGCAATAAGAAGCATCCGAGTTGATCGGATGCTTCGTTTGTCGATGTGCAACAGCTGCGGAAAGCATCGCCCTCGCGATCTCTCAAGCGCCAATCCATTCCCATCGCATCGCCCCAAACGGAGAACCCTCGCCGCGCAGGGCTTTGCCCGCGACGATCCCCGGCAAATACCCGGCACCATCGGCGATGGCATCGACAATCCCCTCTCTTAAAATCATTCCAAACTAGAGTGTTTGACACCAGTTTGTTTTTACTACATGACACAAATTGCCAAGTTTCTGGCGGCGCACCCCCAGCCGTCACAGGAGAGGAACATGAAACTTAAAATGAATTTTGGCGCCGCCCTGGCGCTGGCTGTCGCTTCGACCGCCATGACTACGCTTCCCGCTCTCGCCGCCGCTCCCGAGCCGGCTGCCATCATCAAGCATTATGCGGACGTGGCGCATGCCAAGTACCAGGATGCCCTGACGACGGCACAGACCCTGGACAAGGCGATCGACGCCCTGCTTGCCAACCCCAG
>JAGWJK010001159.1 GCA_028865845.1 Rhizobiaceae bacterium | reverse complement strand
GGTCGAGAGGAAGCGGTAGGAGAGTCTCACATTGCAAACTGTCAGAAAACTGCATATATTTCTGACAGGAGAATTGCCATGCAACGACTGACAACACAGATCATGGACCATGCCGAGCAGCTGCCCGAGGGAACGGCGCTGTCCGCAAAGGCCTTGCTGCATTTGGGAAGCCGTGCCGCAGTCGACCAGGCACTATCGCGTTTGTGTGAACGCGGTGAGCTTGTACGGGCCGGCCGTGGGATCTATCTCAAGGCGATCAAGAGCCGCTTTGGGAGCCGCCCGCCAACTGTGGAGCAAGCTGTCGAAGCCGTTGCAAAACAGCGTGGCGAGGTCATCGTCTCGAATGGTGCTGCGGCTGCAAACTCACTGGGGCTGTCCACTCAGGTACCAATCCGGTCCGTCTATTTCACGTCCGGCCGCAGCCGAACCATGACGGTCGGTAGCCAAACGGTCGAATTGAAGCACGTGCCGCGCTGGCAGCTCGCCCTGGCGAACAAGCCCGCCGGCCTGGCGGTCCGCGCGCTAGCCTGGCTCGGCCCGGAAAAGGCCGAAGAGGCACTTCCGAGCATCAAGCGGAAGCTTTCCGCCGAAGCGTTCGGCGAACTCGTCGCTGCCGCCCCTCAGTTTCCCAGCTGGCTTGCCCGCAGTGTAGGAAAGGCAGCCCATGGCTGAGCAGTTTTTGAAGCTGTCCCTGGACGATCGAAGAGACGTTCTCGCGATCGCCGCGAACAAAGCCGGGCGGCCGATCCATCTTCTGGAAAAGGACGCGTGGGTCGTCTGGGCACTGCAGACGCTTTATGGAACGGCGCTTGGTGACCACCTCGTCTTTAAAGGCGGCACGTCCCTCTCGAAAGCCTACAACGCCATCCGCAGGTTTTCGGAAGATGTCGACCTGACCTACGATATCCGCGAACTAGCTCATGATCTCGTGGGTGAGAACGAGGAGGCATTGCCGGAAACCAGGAGCGAGGAAAAGCGCTGGTCGAGCGAGGTCCGCAAGCGTTTGCCGGTCTGGGTATCGGAGACCGTCGGCCCGCTCATTGTCGATGCGATCAGCGCCCAGTCGCTTCCAGCGACCGTCCGCGTCGAAGCCGACAAGCTCTTCATCGATTACGAAGCAGTTGCCGGAGGATCCGGCTATGTCGCTCCAAGCGTCATGCTGGAGTTTGGGGCTCGATCGACTGGAGAACCGGCAAGCGTCCGCGACATCTCATGCGACGCTGCGGGCCTTGTGGATGGCATCGAGTTCCCCACCGCGCAACCGCGGGTCATGCATGCCGAACGCACGTTCTGGGAAAAGGCGACGGCAATCCACGTCTTCTGTCTACAGGAACGGTTCCGCGGCGAGCGATTTTCCCGCCACTGGCACGATATCGTTCGTCTAGATGATATAGGCATCGCCGATATCGACCTGGCCAAGGCGGTGGCGCGGCACAAATCGATGTTTTTTGCCGAGAAAGCGGCTGACAGGACGCCGATTGACTATGATGCGGCCGTGGGCGGAGGGCTGCAACTGACACCTTCCGGCGAAGGCAGGGCGGCTCTTGAACAGGATTATGCCCGGATGCTGGAAGACGGCCTTCTTCTTGACAAGGCCGAGACCTTCGACGAACTCCTCGCTCGATGCGCGAACATCCGAGACAAGGCCAATTCCAACGGCTGAGAAAAGCGTCCATGATCGCGGAAAGCCAATAGAAATGACCATTCCCGCGATGGCCGAGCTATGATTTTCAACCCCTATACCACCTATCGGCCCGGCCTTTTCGCCCGTCTGCTTCCTTCCGGCAGATGGAAGCTCCGGCTACCCACAGCGACCAAGTGTTGGTTTCCACGCGGAACTGAGCCGGTTGGGCGCATAATTTCCATTGAGAATTGAGCCATGTGAACCTTCCCCCAACGCGGTGAGCGACAGGGGCAACGGAGTGATCCACATGGGACTTTTAAACATCATCCGCCGGATGGCACTG
>JAGWJK010001158.1 GCA_028865845.1 Rhizobiaceae bacterium | reverse complement strand
CGACGTCCCCTTCGTCATGCGCGACGTGTCGCTCTGGGCCTTCACCGTGCCCTTCTTCAACGAGCGGCCCGATGAGGCGGCCGAATTTGCTTCTGCGATGGCCGCACTCGACATGTCGCTCGAAGCCTATCTGGCTCAGCTCGCCGTCATTCAGAACCATGACGCTATCGGCCGGGTCGGCACGATCAAGGTGCCGACGCTGGTGCTGGCGGGCGAGGAGGACATCCTCATCCCGGTACGACTGTCGAAAAAGCTCCAGGAGGCCATACCAAACGCGCAATGGGCCACGACGCCGGGCGGCCATGCCTGCATTTGGGAAACTCCCGATCCGTTCAATGAGGCCTTTCTCGATTTCGTCCGCAGCCAGTCCCGTTAGTCCCATTTTTCAGAAGGGAAAGTTTCATGCATTCCATATCGCATTTCCCCACATCTGCCCTTACCCGCACGCTGGCCGCGCTCACGATCGGCCTCCTTGTATCCGCTGCTGGCAATCTGGCCTCGGCCGCCGAGATCAAGGACGGCGGCGACCTGCGAGCCGCGCTGACGGGCGAGCCCGACGTGCTCGACCCGGCAACCTCGTCGATATACACGGGTGCTCAAGTCTACGAAGGCATCTTCAGCAAGCTGATCGACATCGACGCGGCCGGGACGTTCGTCCCCGATCTCGCAACCGCCTGGACGCAGGTCGATCCGAAAACCTGGAAGTTCACGCTGGTCGACAACGCCACCTTCCACAATGGCGAGAAATTCACCTCCGCCGACGTGAAATATACCTTTGAGCGCATTCTAAACCCCAAGACCGCCAGCGCCTATGCCGGCCTCTATGCGCAGATCGACTCAGTCGATACGCCCGATGCGAAAACGGTGGTCTTCCACCTTAAATCGCCCTTCGGACCTTTTCTGACCAATCTTGCCACCAACGGCGAGATCGTCAACCAGAAGGCGATCGAGAGCGGCGATCCGGCGCGCAAGCCCGTCGGCACCGGTCCGTTCGAATTCGTCGAATGGGTGCAGGGCGACCACATCGCCCTCAAAAAGAACCCGAACTATTTCAAGAAGGGCCTGCCGCATCTCGATTCGGTCACCTTCAAGTTCCTGCCGGTCGACCAGAGCCGCATCGACGGGCTCTCCGCTGGCGAGCTCGACTGGGTCGACGCCATCCCACTGCAGCAGGTGGCAACATTGAAGAGCGATCCGCGCTTCACCTATGTGTCTGACGCCGTCGCCGGCATTCCTGATTATGTCGGCCTCAACACCAAGAAGCCGCCCTTCGACAACGAGAAAGTCCGGCAGGCGGTAGCCTTGGCGGTCAACCGGGCCGACATTCGAGACGTAGCCTATCTCGGTACCGGCGAACTCGGGCTCACCGAAATGCCGACGGGCTCGAAATGGTACGACGAGCAGGGTCTGTTCGCGCCAAAGCAGGATATTGCCAAGGCCAAGGAGCTGATGAAGGAAGCCGGCTATGCCGATGGTGTGAAGGTCGAATATCTCGGCTTGCCACAATATCCGGAACTGTTGAAGACCGGCCAAGTGTTGCGCGATGAGCTAAAGCAGATCGGCATCGACATGGAGATCAAGCAGGTTGATGTCTCGGTTTGGTACGATGCCTTTTCCAAGGGCAGCTATCAAATCACGAGCGCCTATCAGGAACGGACGATCGATCCGGACAATTTTTACTCGCTCGTGCTGAAATCAGGCGGCCCGATCAACTCTGTCAACTATTCCAACAAAGATGTCGATGCGCTGATCGACAAGGCGGCATCGAGTGACAACGAGACCGAGCGCAAGGGTCTCTACCAGCAGATTCGTACGATCACCAGCAAGGATTCACCGCTGGTTTTTGTGCACTACGAGACCCTGCATTATCTGATGAACACCAACGTCACGGGCTCGCGCATCACGCCAACGCTCAGCCTGCATATGGAGAACATCGGCTTTACCGAGTAAGTGAAGCAGAAACATCA
>JAGWJK010001157.1 GCA_028865845.1 Rhizobiaceae bacterium | reverse complement strand
GTCCACACGGTCCTCGGAGCCTTCGTTGCCGGTATCCTCATCGGCGAATCGCCGATATTGACCCGCCAGATCGATGTGCAACTGCGGGCGTTGACGACCGCACTGTTCATGCCAGTGTTTTTCGGGCTGACCGGATTGCAGACCGATCTCACCATTCTCGCCGATTCATCAACTCTTCTTCTCACCGTTGGCGTCATCCTGATTGCCAGCATAGGCAAGTTCGGCGGCGCGTTTGTCTGTGCCAGAATGGGTGGCTTCTCAACCGCGGAGGCTTTTGCTCTTGGCTGCGGCATGAATGCCCGCGGCTCGACGGAAGTCATCGTCGCCACGATCGGCCTCGCCGTCGGCGTGCTCGATGAACGACTGTTCTCGGTGATCGTCGCCATGGCAGTCGTCACCACAATGGCAATGCCGCCAAGCCTGAGATTGGCGCTACAGCACTTGCCGATGCGAAAGGAGGAGCACGATCGGCTTGAAAAGGAAGAATTTCAAGAGACGAGCTTCCTTGCGAATTTCGAGCGTCTCCTTGTCGTCGGCGACCAATCGGACAGCAGCAGGCTTGCCGCCCGCCTAGCCGGCTATTTCGCTGCCATGAGAAGGATGCCCGTCACCATACTCGACATTAGCGGTGGAGCGGATGCAGCCAATCGGGACCTAGCTAAGCCCGATATCGAAGACGATGGCAACACAGCGAATTCTTTGGCGGATAAGGTACGCGCCACCGCCGTCAAGACAATCGCCTCCGAGACCGATACAGGCGATGTCAAAGAAGCCGATATCCATGTTCTGGTCAGACCAAGGGACGGTGAGCTTGCCGAGATTCTAGGTCGGGACTCGGAAAAGGGCCATGACCTACTCTTTGCAGGCATCGAGCCGACGATGAGCCCGAATGGCGGCTTCAACGATCTCCTCGCACTGATCACCTCGTCCTTCAAGGGCACATCCGCGATCGTCGCTGCACGAGGCCATAACGAAGATACCGATTTTCGCATCCTGGTTCCTATCAGCGGTACCGAGCGATCAGTCAAATCTGCTGAATTCGCGTTGCAAATAGCCAAGGCGGCCCGATGTAAGATTGCAGTTCTGTTCGTCACCGAGCCACGGCAGACCCGCTCCTTCCCTCGCATCAGCGACCCCACAAATGGCCACATAGACGCATTCAAGAAGATCGACGAAATCGCCGGATTTTACGACGTCGCCGTCGATAAGATCGTAGAAACCGGTGCCTCCGCCGAGCTCACCATCCTAAGCCACGCCCGCAAAGGTAGCTACAACCTGGTGATCCTCGGCGTGAGCCGTCGAGAGAGTGAAAAACTGTCATACGGAGGAATTGCGGAGGCGCTGCTGGAGGCCGCGGATCGGTCGTTTATATTTATTGAGGCCGAATAATAGACGACCTTCGCAAGTGAAAAATGGACAGGTTATCTAGCCCGGCGTCCGACGACTTGTCTGCGTCAACTTTTGGCAACAGACTTGGCAGTGGCTCTATCGTGGCTAACGCGTAGTCCTCTGCATTGAGACCGAAAGACACTGAACTGATCGCGGATCGGTCTCCCCGTGGCTGAAAGCCAGCAAGTCGAGTGCTTCGTATCGTACAAATGCAGTTGATGCAGGGCAGCATTGTCAAGATTTCAATGGGCACAAGCGCCGTAAGTTGCTTTAAGAGAATAGCGTCCGTTCAATGTTTAAAGTCACAAGGCACTACAGAAAGACGCATATCGATAAAAAATTAAGTTCTGTGCTTCAATTGCCGACGAATATTTGGCGTATAGGCGCCCCCCTCTATCCTGTGTATAAGCGCAGGCGACCGCCAACGATGGGATCGCGTTTCCGCGCTGAGCCCGACCTTTTGTAAAAGGACTGAATTTACATGCACATCACGATGATTGGTTCGGGTTATGTCGGTCTCGTGTCCGGTGTCTGCTTTGCCGATTTCGGCCACGACGTCATCTGCGTCGACAAGGATATCGCCAAGAT
>JAGWJK010000099.1 GCA_028865845.1 Rhizobiaceae bacterium | reverse complement strand
TCTGGGGCGGCCGTTCCGGGCTTGGCATCGATTGCTCCGGGCTGGTGCAGCTTGCCTTGCTGATGACTGGTCGCGCAGCACCCCGCGATACCGACATGCAGGCCGCCGGCCTCGGCACGCCGATTGACCGCGAAGAGCTGCGGCGCGGCGATTTCGTTTTCTGGAAGGGTCATGTTGCCATCATGGAAGACGAGAAAACCATGGTGCATGCCAACGGCCACACCATGACCGTGGCACGCGAGGATTTCGCCGATGCCGTCGAGCGCATCGGCTGGCTCTACGAACAGCCGACGGGCTATCGTCGTCTCGTAACGTAAGTTCCCTGGAACCGCTTGAGTCTTTTGTCGTTATTCCTCTCGATTGATCAAAATCTTGTTCGAGAGGAGAAGGATCATGCCGATTACGGCGATGGAACAAACGATCCGCGAGATTATGAGCGACATTCATCTTCGGCGGAATCGCAAGATCCACCGGCTCATGGAATTGCGCAGCGAGGCGCGCGGCATCCAGCGCGCCGGCAGCGAAAGCGCGATGAGCGTCGACGACGGCCTGCAGGACGATCTGCGGGTGATCGAAAAGGCGCTGCGCCAGCTCGATGCGGATATCGAGGAAAAGGGTGCCGCGACCCTTTAGCGCCACTCGAATCCCGAATTTCTCACGCCGGTCTCTTCGGCCAGTTCGTCACACCGCCAGTCCAGGTTTCAAAGGCCTTGGAGAGCCGCAGCACGAGCATGTCGCCGAATCTTGGCCCGACGATCTGCAGGCCGATCGGCATGCCCGATTGCGAGAAGCCGCAATTGATCGACGACGCCGGCTGCTCCGACATGTTCCAGGGAACGGTAAAGCCGATATGCTCGAAGGGCAGTGCCGGATCATTGGTGGGCGAGGCCCATTCCGCCGGGTAGGAAACGATGGGATTGGTGGGTGACAATACGGCGTCGACCTCGGAAAACAATTTGCCGCAGGTCTTGCGCATCTCGATGGTCTGGTTGAAGCCCTGCACGGCTTCGACGCCGCTGACATCTGCGCCGCGCTTTGCCCAGGTGTAGATGTAGGGCAGGATAG
Source organism: Rhizobiaceae bacterium (assembly GCA_028865845.1). GTDB lineage: Bacteria > Pseudomonadota > Alphaproteobacteria > Rhizobiales > Rhizobiaceae > Rhizobium. Next base: position 8,550 of record JAGWJK010000099.1, on the reverse strand, counting down.
TCTCCCGGCGCTCCTCGCTGAGCTTGAGGATATCGCCCCAGAAGCGGGCGCGCCAGAAGACGTCGAGTCCATCGAGCATCTGCCGGGTGAGCACCGGCGCGACGTCGATGACGATGGCACCCGCCTCCTCGAAGCGTTTGGCGGCGGCAATCACAGCTTCGCGCACCTCGGCATCGACGGGCAGGCCACAGCCGGCATCGAGCATCAGCCCGATCTTCAGGCCGCGCACGTCGATATCAAGATCCATCCAGTCGATCTCGTTGGGCGGCAGGCTGGTGCCGTCGCGCCAGTCGGGACGTGAAAGCGTCGCCATTGAATAGGCGGCGTCCTCGACCGTGCGCGTCATCGGCCCGGCGCAGCGTCCGACAAAGAAGGGGTCGACGGGAATGCGGCCATGGCTCGGTTTGAAACCGAAGATGCCGGTCCAGCCGGCGGGAAGGCGCACCGAGCCGCCGATATCCGTGCCGATATGCAGCGGTCCGTAGCCGGCGGCAGCGGCAGCCGAAGCACCGGCGCTGGAGCCGCCCGGATTCTGGGTCGGATCCCAGGGGTTGCGGCTGAGCTTGTGGAAGCTCGAAAGTCCCGATGACAGCATCCCGTAGTCCGGGCATGTGGTTTTGGCGAACATCACGGCGCCGTCTTCACGCATGCGGGCCGCGATCGGCGCATCCGCTTCGGCGGGTATGAGTTCGACGGCGGCAGTACCGAGCGGCACCGGCTGGCCCTTGGTGGCGATGAGCTCCTTCAGCGTAACCGGGATGCCGTCGAGCGGCCCGAGCGTCGTGCCCTTCGACCAGCGCTCCGTCGAAGCCGCAGCCTGCTTGCGCGCGTCTTCCGGATCATAGGCATAAAGCGCTGCGATCGTCGGCTCCCAGGCTTCGATATGCTGCTCCAGCGCCAGCCAATATTCGCTCGGGGACAGGCTCCTGTCGGAAAATTTCTCAATCAGCTGGCGGATGGAAAGATCGGTCTCTTCGGTCATGCTTGCATCTCACATCTATCGATATCTGAAATTCATCGGCTCGCTTCGCGTGGGTCGAGAAGGTCGCGCAGCCCGTCGCCGAGCAGATTGAAGCCGAGGACGGAAAGGGCAATCGCAAGACCCGGCAGCAGCGCGAGCCAGGGTGCCTGCTGGAAATAGGTCTGCGCATCCGCCAGCATCCGCCCCCATGTCGGGGCCGGCGGCGGCACGCTGAGGCCAAGGAAGGCAAGGCCTGCCTCTGTAAGAATGGCAAGGCCGAGCTGGATCGTCGCCTGCACGATGATGCCGCTGATGATATTCGGCAGCACGTGCCGCAGGGTAATCGAAAGCCTGGTGTTGCCGATGGCGCGCGCCGCCAGCACGTAATCGCGGCTCCAGGCCTGCAAGGCTGATCCGAGCGCGACACGGGCAAAGACCGGCACCATGAAGACCGCGATGGCGATGATCGCCGTCAGACGTCCCGTTCCGAGAAAGGCGCCGAGGATCATGGCCGAGAGGATAGGCGGCAATGCGAAGACGACATCGCAGGCGCGCATCACCAGTGCTTCGAACAGGCCGCGCCGGGCAGCCGCCGTGATGCCGATGGTCGTGCCGATCGTCCCGCCGATCGCAACCGCCGACAGCGAGATCGACATCGAATTCCAGCAGCCGGCCATCAGCATCGACAGCACGTCGTGCCCGAGCTGGTCCGTGCCGAGCAGGCCGAAGCCGAAGGGCGGTTGCAGCTTGTGAATGATCTGCATCTTTGTCGGCGGCACCGGCGTCCAGAACAGCGACAGTACCGCCACGCCGGCAAGGGTGAGGATGATCAGCGCGCCGACGACCAGGTTGAGGCGGCGTAGCGCGCGCAGGCGCGAACGTCGCTTGGTGGTGGAAGGTGCGGCGGCCTCCGTGATCGTCATCGTGCGCTCCCGCTGCGAAGCCGTGGGTCGATGACGAGATAGGAAAGATCGACCAGGAAGTTCATGACGACGACAAGGCCGGCGAAGAACAGCACGACATCCTGCAGCACGATAATGTCGCGCTGGCTGAGCGCCTGATAGGCAAGCCGCCCGAGGCCGGGCAGGGTAAACACGTTCTCGATCAGTACTGCGCCGGCGACGAGAAAGGTGAACTGCAGGCCGAGGATGGTCAGAACAGGGACCAGCGCATTCGGAACGACATGTCTCCATAACACCGCGGCACGCGACAGGCCCTTGGCGACGGCGGTACGGGCAAAATCCTCATGCAGCGTATCGAGCACGGCCGCGCGGGTAACCCGCGTCAGCACGCCGGCCTGCGGCAAGGCAAGTGCGATTGCCGGCAGGATCAGCGCCCTTAAGGCCGGCCAGACCCCGTTTGACCAGCCGGGAAAGCCGCCGGCCGGCATCCAGCCAAGCCAGGTCGAGAACAGAAGCACAAGCAGCAACCCCACCCAGAATCCGGGGACGGCGATCCCTATCTGCGAAAACAGCGTCGCGGCGATATCGACAGGGCCGCCGCGCCGGGCAGCAGCGAGAACGCCGAGCGGCACGGCGATCAGGATCGACAGAACGACGGCAAGGACCGCAAGCGGCAGCGTGACGGAGAGGCGCTCGAGGATCAGGCCGGCCACGGGCACGCCATAGGTATAGGATTTGCCGAGATCGCCCGTCAGCGCGCCGCCGAGCCATTGACCGTAGCGGACGATCAGCGACTGATCGAGGCCCATCTCGTGCCTTAGCGCCGCCAACGTCTCCGGCGTTGCCGAGGTTCCCAGCGTAATCGATGCCGGATCGCCCGGCAGCATCGCCATCACCGCGAAAATCAGCAGCGAAACGGTGAGCAGGGTCAGGACCAGACCCACGATGCGGCGGGTGAGAAGTACGATCATTGCATGTCCATGGTCGAGTCGGCTACGCCCGCAACTCCTTCTCCCCACCGGGGAGAAGGTGGCCCGAAGGGTCGGATGTGGGGGTATTTCCGCACGACGATCAGCCTTCTTATGTTCGAAGCACTCGGGACTTCGTCCCTCGCCCCCTCAACCGCCCTGTCGGGCACCTTCTCCCCGAGGGGAGAAGGGGTTACCGCATCAACAGCACTCAATCTTCCCAGGAAACGCCGCTGAGAACGTTCGACGGGATCGGTTCGTTTTCCCACAATCCTCTGAGCTTCTTGTCCCAGACGCCGAGCTTCGGCATGACGAAGAGGAAGAGCGACGGCACGTCGTCGGCAAGGATCTCCTGCGCCTGGGCGTAGAGCCTGTTCTGCTCGGCCGGATCGGCGGTGAGCTGGATCTTCTTCATCAGGTCGTTGAAATCAGGGTTCTTGTAATTGAAGTAATAGGGGTCGCGCGAATAGATATCGATGTCGAGCGGTTCCGCGTGCGCGACGATGGTCATGTCGTAGTTGCGGCCGGTAAAGACGTCCTGCACCCATTTCGCCGGAAATTCGGTCGGCTCGATGTTCATCGTCACGCCGATATCGGCAAACATCGCCTGCATCACCTGTGCACTTCGCGGCGCATAGGCCATCTGCGGCGTCTTGATGGTGAAGGTGAAGCCGTTGGGATAGCCCGCTTCGGCGAGCAGCGCCTTGGCTTTGGCTGCGTCAAAAGGCAGCTTGCCCGTCAGGTCTTCGTAGCCGGGATCGTTCGGCGTGTAGTGGCTGCCGATCGCCGTGCCGAAGCCCGACCAGGCGCCGTCGATGATCGTCTTGCGGTCGAGCGCCATCATCAGCGCCTGGCGCACGCGCTTGTCGTCGAACGGCTTGCGCGTGTTGTTCATGCCGGCAACGACCTTCAGCTCGGTATTGCCGATCTTGGTCATCAGCCGTGCGTTGCCGTCGAAGGAGCTCATCAGCTCGGGTGCCGCGAACTCTGGAAAGGCGTCGAGATCACCGGCTTTCAGCGCGGCGGCCTCCGCCTGCGGATCGGAAATGAAGCGGAACGTCACCTTGTCGAGCTTCACGTCGACGGACTTGTTCCAGTAGTCGGGGTTCTTCACGAGCTCGACGTGATCGCCCTTGGTCCAGGCCGAGAACTTGAACGGGCCGGTGCCGACCGGCGTCGTCTTATCGTTGGCGGCTGATTTCGGGCCCACCATCACGGAGGAGGGCCAGCCCAGCCAATAGAGCAGGCTGCCGGTCGGCGAGCTCAGGTGCAGGACAAGTGTTTCCACATCCGGCGTGTCGATCGAGGCGATGGTCGAGAAAAAGCGCTTCTGCGGATTGACGGAATCGGCCCCTCGCGCGCGGTCGAGCGCGAACTTTGCCGCCGTCGAATCGAAGGTCTCGCCATCGTGGAACTTGACGCCGCTCTGCAGCTTGAACGTATAGGTCAGGCCATCAGGAGAGATTTCCCAGCTCTTCGCCAGCTGCGGCACGATCTTGCCGCTCTCGTCGATGGCAACCAGGCCCTCGAAGATGTTCTGCCAGGTGACCTGGCCGATCGCGACCGGAGCGGCTATCGTCGGGTCGAGGCCGGTCGGCTCGACGCTCATGCCGATGTTCAGCGTCGTCTTGGCCGCCTCGGCAGGCGTCAGGCCGATCATCAGCAGCCCGGCCGAGATCACAGCGCCACAGGCGAGACGGCGGATGATATTGCCCCGGTTCGGGCGTGAAATATTGGTCATCAAATTCCCCTTGCTTTGGCTCACGACACCGGCTTTCCCTCCGGCATCAGGCCTTTTTCGAAATAGTGTCATCTCGCAGGCGCACACACAATTCCGAAAATGTGTGCTCAGTGTAGCTGATATGGCTACACCTGAACTGCTGGTCTGGAATCACCTGGGCGGCTCAATCGGCAACTCTTCCTCCGCCATTGATCCGCTCGCGCATGAAGCGCTCGATGAAGTCGAGCAGCTTGCCGGCAGCGAAGGAAAGCTGGCGGTCCGGCGCGACGCAGAGGTCGATCGGCGTGCGAACGCCCTTGCCTCCGGCAACCGGCAACGCCACGAGCTGACCGGCCTGGATTTCCCGCGACACGGTCAGTGCCGGCAGCATGATGACGGCCGCTCCGCGCAGCACCAGCTCCTTCTGCATTTCCAGCGAACTTGTTTCGAAAACGGGGTCGAGCACTAATCCTTCCCGTTCGAAAAGGGCATCAAAGGCCTGCCGCGCGCCGAAGGTGCGATCGGGCACGGCGAGCGGATGCGTCGCCAACTCCGCAAGAGAGACCTCCTTGGCCGCTGCTAGCGGATGATTGGCCGCAGCGATGACGTCATAGACGATTTCGGAGCGCAGGCGCACCTTCGTGCCCGAGAGGGGCGGCGCAAACAAGGTCACGGCAACATCGGCCTCGGCGCTGTTGACCGCCTCGATGGCGTTGCGGGCGCTGGTGATGGTGATGTCGAAGCGGAGCTTCGGATAGCGAAGGCTGAATTCGGCAAGCACCGGTGCCAGCAGGTTGGCGACGCTGGCGCCATTGGCATAGATGCTGACCCGGCCGCGTTGCAGCCCCTTAAGGTCCTCGATCAGTTGATGCACGTGGTCGAGTTCGCGCAGCGTCCGCCCGGCGCGCACCGCAAGCAACTCGCCGGCGGCCGTCAGCTTGACGCCGCGGGCGCTGCGTTCGACCAGCGGCGTACCGAAATGATATTCGAGGTTTTCGATCTGCCGGCTGATCGCGGTCGGCGCCACATTCAGGTTTTCCGCCGCCTGGCGCATGGAGTTGGTGCGCACGAGCTCGTCGAAATACATCAGCGCCCGGATCTGCATCGATATGGCCTCTGGCTAGATCAATTGTCCGGGAAACCGGTCCCGCCATGCCGATTGCGCGTTCTCCACCGGCAATGCGGTCGCCTCGTAGACGCCGCGGGCAATCGCCCGTGCCATGACGATGGTGGCGAGATGGCAGAGTTCGACAAAGCCGGGCAGATCGTCCCGCGCATGCTTGCTGGTCGAGGCTGCGAAAACCGTGTCGCCGTCGAGCGGCAGATGCGCTGGCAGGAGCGCGCGGGCAAGGCCGTCATGTCCGCAGATCGAGAGGCGGTGCGCTTCCGCCTTCGTCAGCTGCGCATCGGTGACGATGGCGCCGATCGTGGTCGCGGTCACGTTCCCGCCCTTCAACCGCAGCCGCGAATCGATCGTCGCGGGCATGCCGAGGCCGCCGAATTCGGCGGCTTGCTCGAAGGGCGCTGCCCAGAAATGCGGTCCGCTGCCGATCGTCGCCGTGCCCAGGGCGTTCACCGCGACGATGGCTGCGATGCGATGCCCGCGGCTGCTGATGGCGCTTGCCGAACCGAGGCCGCCTTTGACGGTCGCCGTGGTCGCACCGGTGCCGGCGCCGACCGTCCCCAGCGCGAAGCGTCCCTTGCCCGCTGCCTTGAAAGCGTCATAGCCCATCTCTCGGTAAGGCGAATGCAGGCCCCAATCCTTGTTGCCGCCGTTGATGAGGTCGAACAGGATAGCCTGCGGCACCAGCGGCACCCGCGCGGTTCCGACCTGCAGGCCGCGGCCGACCTCACGCAAGCCTGCCTGCACGCCGCCGGCGGCGTCGAGCCCGAATGCCGAGCCGCCCGACAGCACCAGCCCGTCGACGGCGCCCACGGTCATCGCAGGGTCGAGCAGAGTCGTATCGCGTCCCCCCGGGGCTCCGCCGAATACGGTACAGGAGGCAACGGCGGGTTCGTCGAAGATGACGGCGGTCACGCCGGAGCTGAGAGCAAGATCGGTGGAATGGCCGACGGCGACACCGTCGATGTCGGTCAGCAGGTTGAGCAGTTCAGCCAATGGAAAATCCTTCGCATGCCGGCCGCGTGGCCGTCATGCGATAGGATCGCAAAGATGGGCAAAAGACAAGACGGGTTGTTGGAGGAGCGGCTGTTGGGGCCCACCCACGTGGTTCGAGACGGCCTTCGGCCTCCTCACCACGAGGGTGGAGCGACCTCCGCCTCGGGTAAGCGATAGCTTATTTCCGAAGCGGGAGCGAAATTGTTTGGCGATTGTTTCGGAAGATCAGTCCTCACCCTGAGCTTGTCGAAGGGCGAGGGCGGGTGATGGTAGACTGGTGATACAAAGATAAATACGGCGGCCGAGCCGATCCATCAAACGTGGATCGGCTTGGCCTGCTGGCGGGAGAGAAGATCGCGGATGGCGAGTTTCACCTCATCCGTGCTTCTGAAACGCTGTTCGTCCAGATCGTGGACATGGAATTTGACGGCGATGAACTTCAGCCGGTCTTCATCCGGGATAACGATGCCGACGGGAACGCCAGCATATTCGATGACTTGCTTCTTCATAAAAACACACTCCTTCTGCGCGCTTCAGGCGCAGATACGCGAATTGACAGTTTTGATCCGTTGAGGGGACGAACGTCACATTCGACAGCACGGGCGGGAGAGAGCGCCCGAGCGGTCATGGCCAAGCGCAGATCGCCGAAGGTCCGAAGCGATGACTTTAACACTCAACATGTCACTTCCCTTATTGGCGTTGCACTTGCTCAGGCTTCGATCAAACGAAGCCGGTGGTCTGGTCTATTATTATCTACAATCTTAGTAGAGAATAACAATTCCATCTCCAGAAACATATTCCGAAAGATGTCAAAATATCGGCGATCAGTAAAATATAATTCCGTATCCGGCTAATCGCGGGGAAGAGGATATCAATCCTTCTCACACCTCCCGTAGCGGAACAGCATCGCCGATCACCGACGTGAAGATAGGAATTGGCCTTGGATTCGGCAATGCCCCGAATGGATTAAAATCGGTCGGTCACCAAATCACCCTAATGGTTAACGCAGCGTCACTTAGGGTTAAAAACCCTCTCCAAGCGTCTTTTCGACGGCTTTCACGAAGAAATCGGCGCTTTCGGTCGAAAGGCAAAGCGGGGGCTTTATCTTCAACACATTGAGGTGATCGCCGGTCGGCTGCATGATGACGCCGAGATCGAGCAGCCGTTCGCAGATGGCCATGGTTTCCTCGGTCGCCGGCGTCAATGTTTCGTGATCGCGGACGAATTCGACGCCAAGGTAAAGCCCCATGCCGTGCACGGCGCCGATCAGCGGAAAGCGCTCCATCAGAGCGATCAAACCCGCCTTTAGGTGATCACCGATATAGCGGGCATTCTCCTGCAACGCTTCGTCCCTGATGACGTCGAGGACGGTAAGCCCGACGACGGAACTGACGGGACTGCCACCGGCCGAGGAGAAGAAATAGCCTTCTTTCTGCAGCGACGAGGCGATCTCCCGCGTGGTGATGACGGCGCCGAGCGGGTGGCCGTTGCCCATCCCCTTGGCGATGGTGATGATATCCGGCACGACTTCCTGCCGCTCGAAGCCCCAGAAGTGATGGCCGAGCCGGCCGTAGCCCACCTGAACCTCGTCGGCGATGCACAGCCCGCCCCGCTGCCGCACGGCGGCATAGACGTCGGCGAGGTAGCCGCGCGGCAAAGCGACGCCGCCGGCGTTGCCATAAACCGCTTCGGCAATGAAGCCGGCAAGGCCATCACCATCATCGATCCCCTGCAGCAGCGCCGTCACATCAGCCACATAGTCCGGAGCGGAATCCGGTCCGCGGAAGGGACCGCGATAGGTATTGGGCGAGACCACCGGATGCACCCAGTCTGGACGCGTCGTCAGCGCCTGAGGGTTGTCGGCGATTGACGTGGAGACC
>JAGWJK010001156.1 GCA_028865845.1 Rhizobiaceae bacterium | reverse complement strand
GTTTTGTTCGTGTCGATGCTAATCGATGGCGTGCTGAAGGATCCCCTCGCCTTTGGCTGGCCGCAATCGCAATCGGTCAGCGATTACGCCATGCTGCCGAAGCTGATCGCGCGATCGCGCCTGCATATCGGTTTCGCGATCGCCATTGCATTGGCGATCATCGTTTATCTCATCCAGTCGCGGACCGTCTTCGGCATCCAGTCGCGGGCGGCGGGCCTCAATCCTTCGGGCGCGGTGTTTGCCGGCGTGCCACTCGCCCGCACGCTGGTCAAGGCCGCCTGCCTGTCCGGCGGTCTCGCGGGATTGGCGGGTGCCATCGAAGTGATGGGCGTCAAGGGCTATGTGACCACGGATCTGTCGCCAGGTTTCGGCTATTCCGGCATCGTCGTCGCCATGCTCGCTAATCTCAATCCACTGGGCGTCGTGCTTGCGGCACTGTTCACCGCGACGATGTTCGTCGGTGCCGACGGCATGAGCCGTAGCCTGGGAATTCCGAGTTATATTGCCGACGTCACGGTGGCACTGTCGCTGCTCACCATGCTGGTCGCGTTGTTTTTCACCCAATACAGGATCCGCCGATGACGCCATTGCTCGACATCGTCGCCTCGGCGGGCCTCTGGGCGGCAATCCTGCGCATCGCCACGCCGCTGATCTTCGGCACGCTCGGTGCGCTGCTTTGCGAGCGTGCCGGCGTGCTTAACCTCGGCATCGAAGGCATCATGACCTTCGGCGCCATGATCGGCTGGCTGGCGGTCTACCATGGGGCCGATCTCTGGACCGGCCTGCTGATCGCCGCCGTTGCCGGCGCTATTTTCGGCCTGCTGCACTCGGCCCTGACCGTCACGCTGGGCCTGTCGCAGCATGTCGCCGGCCTTGGCGTCACGCTGTTTGCCTCAAGCTTCAGCTACTACGTTTTCCGTCTGATCGTGCCGACCGCCGGCACGCCTCCGACCATCGTGCCGTTCCAGCCGATCAGTATTCCAGGCCTCTCGACATTGCCCTTCATCGGACCGGCGTTCTTCACGCAGACGGCGCCTACCTACCTCGCCGTTCTCGTCGCCCTGCTGCTCGCCTACATCATCTTCCGCACGCCTGTCGGCCTCGCGATCCGCATGACCGGTGAAAACCCACATGCGGCAGAGGCGCAGGGCATCAATCCGATGAGGGTCCGCTATGGCGCGGTGATCGTCGGCAGCGCGCTGATGGGCATGGGCGGCGCCTTCCTGACGCTCTCGGCCTTCAACAGCTTCTTCCCCACGATGGTACAGGGCCGCGGCTGGATCTGCATCGCGCTAGTGGTGTTTTCCTCGTGGCGGCCGGGCCGGGCACTGTTCGGCGCGCTGCTCTTTGCCTTTTTCGATGCCTTCCAGCTCAGGCTCCAGACTGTGCTTAACGGCGTCGTGCCGTACCAAATCTTCTTGATGATCCCGTATATCCTCTCCATCGTGGCATTGGCCGTGATGGCCCGACGCGCACGCGTGCCGCAGGCGCTGATGCAGCCCTACCGGCGCGGCGAGCGATAGACCGTTTCTGTTCCAGCGAGGTTTCCATGTTCGATCTGATCATCCGCAATGCCAACCTCCCCGATGGTCGTAAAGGCATCGACATCGCCATTGCCGGCGGAAAGATCACCGCGATCGAAACCGGCATTCAGGCTGCCGCGAAGGAAGAGATCGACGCCACCGGCCGGCTGGCGACGCCACCCTTCGTCGATCCGCATTTTCACATGGACGCCACGCTGTCGCTCGGCCTGCCGCGCATGAACGTTTCGGGCACATTGCTTGAGGGCATCGCGCTCTGGGGCGAACTCAGGCCCATCGTCACCAGGGAGCAGCTCGTCGACCGCGCGCTTCGATACTGCGATCTCGCCGTCACCCAGGGCCTGCTCTTCATTCGCAGCCACGTCGATACCAGCGATCCCAAGCTCGTCACGGTCGAGGCGATGATCGAGGTGCGCGAGAAGGTCGCTCCCTATATAGAC
>JAGWJK010001155.1 GCA_028865845.1 Rhizobiaceae bacterium | reverse complement strand
TCAAGCCTTGTCGAGCTTACCCTTGAGGGAGAGGGTGAAATCGGCGCCCATATATTTGAAGTGCGGCTGAACCGACATGCCGACGCTGTACCAGCCTGGTTCGCCGTCAACGTCAGAAACGGTGATCTGCGCCTTGCGAAGCGGACGGCGCGAGCGGACGTCGGCAGAAGGATTGTCCTGGTCCGACACATACTGGCGGATCCAGTTGTTGAGTTCGTTTTCGAGCTCGCCACGGTTCTTCCAGCTGCCGATGTTTTCGCGCTGAAGCACCTTGATGTAGTGAGCGAGGCGATTGACGATCATCATGTAGGGGAGCTGCGTGCCCAGGCGGTAGTTCAGCTCGGCATTCTTGCCTTCGGCGGAGTTGCCGAAGAACTTCGGCTTCTGCACCGAATTTGCCGAGAAGAAGGCTGCGTTGTCGCTGCCCTTGCGCATGGTGAGCGAGATGAAGCCCTGCTCGGCGAGCTCGTATTCCTTACGGTCGGAAATCAGCACTTCCGTCGGGATCTTGCTCTGCAGCTGGCCCATGGCCTCGAAGGTATGAACCGGCAGGTCCTCGACAGCACCGCCCGACTGTGGGCCGATGATGTTCGGGCACCAACGGTAGCTCGCGAAGCTGTCCGTCATGCGGGTGGCAAGCGCGATCGCGGCGTTGCCCCAGAGATAGTTCTCGGTGCGGCCTTCGGCGCGTTCCTCGTAATTGAATGCCTTGACCGGAACCGTCTCGGAACCATAAGGGGTGCGCAGCAGGAAACGCGGCATTGCCAGACCGAAATAGCGGGAGTCCTCGGACTCGCGGAAGCCGTTCCACTTGGCGTATTTCGGACCTTCGAAGATCGATTCCATATCCTTGAGGTTCGGAATCTCCTCGAAGCTGTCGACACCGAACATCGAAGGTGCGGCGCCGGCAATGAAAGGCGCATGCGACATCGCGCCGACGCTGGCGCAATATTGAGCGAGCTTCACATCCTGGGCGCCAGGGCCGAAAGCGTAGTCGCAGACGACGGCGCCGACCGGCTGGCCGCCGAACTGGCCGTATTCGGCCGTGTAGATGTGCTTGTAGAGGCCGGACTTGGCCACTTCCGGGCTGTCTTCGAAATCAGTCAGCAGATCGTCCTTCGAGACATTCATGATCTCGATCTTGATGTTCTGGCGGAAATCGGTGCGGTCGATGGCGAAGCGAAGACTGCGCCAGGTCGATTCCAGCTTCATGAAGTCCTGGTTGTGCAGGACTTCATCGACCTGGGCCGACAGCTTCATGTCGATCTCGGCGATCATCTGATCGATCGCAGCGCTGTTGACGGTGGCGTCGGCGCGCGTCGGCTTCAGCAGTTCGGCGATGAAGGCGCTGACGCCCTTCTTGGCGATATCGTAACCGTCATCACTCGGGGAAAGCTTGGTTTCCTGCAGGATCTGGTCGAGCAGCGATCCTTCCGTCTCGCGGTAGGTCGTCTCGACTTGCTGCGCCGTCTCTCTCTCAGACATCGTGTGAGCCTTTATTCGATCGTCATCAAAAACATGAGTTCAAGTCGCGCTCCAGCGGCCGGGCGGTTAGGCCCGGCACAAAGGGAGCATGCGATCACTGATCTTTTTTGGAGGATTCAGTATGGGCAATGAGTTCGGCGAGAAGCTTTTCGCGCGTCTCATCATCGCCGAGCACGCCCTGGATCGCCTTGCGGAAAGCCGGAACGTTGCCGAGCGGACCCTTCAGCGCAACCAGCGCTTCGCGCAGCTCGAGAAGTTTCTTGAGCTCGGGCGTCTGGCGGGCGATCGCTTCCGGGGTGAAATCGTTGAGGTTCGAGAATTTCAGCGAGACAGTCATCTGGCCCTGATCCGCACTGCCCTCGTCCGCGAGCTTGTTGTCGACGGACATGTCGAGCGAGAGATTGTGGCTCTTCATGACTTCGTTGAAGTTGTCCTTGTTCACGTTGATCAAGGAACGATCTTCAACCGGCGTATCGTCGGCGCGCATCGTATAGTCACC
>JAGWJK010001154.1 GCA_028865845.1 Rhizobiaceae bacterium | reverse complement strand
CATGGCAAGGATCGCCATCGCCAGCGGATGGCTCGATCCCCGCTCCAGCGCGGCTGCAAAGCGCAGGATGTCCGCCTCGCTGCGATCGAAGCCGATGATATCGGTGACCTTCGGCTTGCCTTCGGTCAAGGTTCCCGTCTTGTCGAGAGCAACCGCCGTGATCTTGCCCAGGCTTTCAAGCACGGCGCCGCCCTTGAGCAGCAGGCCGCGGCGGGCGCCAGACGACAGCGATGCCGCGATGGCAGCCGGCGTCGAAATGACGAGAGCGCAGGGGCAGCCGATCAGCAGGATGGCAAGGCCCTTATAGATCCACTCGCTCCACGAAGCGCCAAAGAGCAGCGGCGGAAAGACCGCGACGAGTGCTGCGACGACAACGACGGCCGGCGTGTAATAACGCGAAAACCGGTCGATGAAGCGCTCGGTCGGCGCCTTCGATTCCTGGGCTTCCTCCACCAGCTTGACCACGCGGGCGATCGTGTTGTCGGCGGCGGCTGCCGTCACGCGGACGCGCAGCGCGGCATCGCCGTTGACCGTTCCTGCAAATACTTTTTCATCCACGCCCTTGCGCACCGGCGTGCTCTCGCCGGTCACCGGAGCCTCGTCGATCGCGCTCTCGCCATCGACGATGACGCCGTCGGCGGAAATCCGGTCGCCCGGGCGAACGAGGATGACGGAGCCGACGCCAAGGCTTTCGGCGGGCACCTCGCGCGTCTGGCCGTTCTCTTCCAGCAAAGCGTTCTTCGGCACGAGATCCGTCAGCGACTGGATGCTCTGACGCGCCTTGCCGGCGGCTACCCCTTCCAGAAGCTCACCGACGAGAAACAGGAAAACGACGGTTGCGGCTTCCTCGCCGGCATTGATGATGACGGCGCCGACGGCGGCGATCGTCATCAGCATTTCGATCGAAAACGGCGTGCCGGCAAGTGCTGCCATCACCGCACGGCGAGCGACGGGCACAAGCCCGACCAGCATTGCGGCAATGAAGGCGTAAGGGCTAATCGACGGGACGAGGTGCCCGATCCCATAGGCAACGACCAGCGCGACGCCGGAGAGGATCGTCAGCTTGCCTTTCTTGCTCTGCCACCATGGGCCGGTCATCGGCCCGTGATCGTGCCCGTGCAGTCCCTCCAGCGCATCCTCGTGTCCATGATCGTGGTCGTGATCATGTTTATGATCGCTGTGATCATGGTCGTGATCGTGCTTGTGGTCATGATCATGTTCGTGTTCACCATGGTCATGGTCATGGTCATGGTCATGGTCGGGAATGAGGGCGGAAGCGAGAGCAGAACGCCCTTCGAGCGCGGCGACGGAATAGCCGAGGCCGATCACCTTCTTCTCGATCGCTTTCAGGTCGGTGCCGGTGATATGGTGGATCGTCATCGTGCCCGCCGTGACCGACACCGAGACATCCTCGACGCCGTCCACGCGCCGCACGGCCGTGTCGATCTTGTTGGCGCAGGCGGCGCAATCCATCCCGCCGACCCGATATCGTGTCTTCAAAGCTTCCGTCATCGTCGTTCCTCGTAAAGCCGAGACGCTTGATACAACCTCTAGCAGCTAGAGGAACAAGCGGAAAAATCGCTGTCGCGCATTTTGATCGTGGAGAGCTTCGAGGCTGCCGGTTTATGGCTCGATAGTAAATGCTACGCTGACGTTCAATGTAAAAAATAGTTCAATTTAATCGTGTTGATTCCCGTTGAACCCTACGATACATTCCCGCCGCGTTCGGCAATTTTGGGTAGTCGCAAGAGCCGGGCGATGGAGATTTCATGTCGGATATCGATGCGTCGGGCCAGGATTCTCTGGCTTCAAGGGGACCGGTTTCCACGGTTCCTTCTTCCACAGGTCCGACTGAAATCGTGACCATCGTGCTGCCGCCCGAGAAAATGGGCGATGTCGAACGATTTGCCGATCGCTTCAGCCTGATCAAGGCCGATCCGCCTGTTCTCGTCACCTTCGGCGAAGAGGCCATTGGCAGCTTTGGCGCCA
>JAGWJK010000098.1 GCA_028865845.1 Rhizobiaceae bacterium | reverse complement strand
ATCCCTCGGCTGCCGGCTGGTCGCTGTCGAGCACCTGCCGCTGTCGGACGAATTCAACGAACGGCATGCCCGCGGCAATCTCCATTCGAACGCGCCCTTCACCAAGGGGCGCAAGCCTTCCTTTCACACGCCGCTCGACAATTTCTGCAAGCTGCGTCTCTGGCAGCTGATAGAGTACGACACCTGTGTCTTCATCGATGCCGATGCGCTCGTGCTTCGCAACGTCGACAAGCTCTTCGATTATCCGGAATTCTCGGCCGCCCCGAACGTCTACGAAAGCCTTGCCGATTTTCACCGGATGAATTCCGGTGTCTTCGTCGCCCGGCCGTCGATCGCGACCTTCAAGGACATGCTGAAGCTGCTCGACCAGCCCGATGTGTTCTGGCGCCGCACCGACCAGACCTTTCTTGAGACATTCTTCCCGGATTGGCACGGCCTGCCCGTATTCATGAACATGCTACAATATATATGGTTCACCATGCCTGCGCTTTGGGACTGGAACAGCATTTCGATCCTGCATTACCAGTATGAGAAGCCTTGGGAACGCGACCATCCCAAGGCGGAAAAGCTGAAACCGCTGATCGACCTGTGGCATCAATTCCATTCCGGACACGATCTGCCCGATGTCGCCGCATTCGCCAATCCGAGAGAGGCTGCATGAAAGTTTTGGTATCGGGCGGTACGGGGCTCGTCGGTCGCTACATCGTCGAGGAGCTGCTTGCCGCCGGATACGCCATTACAGTCGGCGGCCGCACGGCGCCGACGCCGGATTTCTTTTCGCAGCCGGTTGGTTTCGTGCCTCTCAGTCTCGATCCGACCCAGGATCATCAGGAGATTTTCGACGACGCCTATTTCTTCGTCCACGCCGCCTTCAGCCACGTTCCCGGCAAATATCGCGGCGGTGAAGGCGACGATCCCAAGGGTTTCCGGCGGCATAACTTCGATGGCACCGCCAAACTCTTCGAGACGGCCAAGCGGGCGGGTATCCGCCGCTGCATCTTCCTGTCGTCCCGTGCCGTCTACGGCGATCGCATGGCCGGCGAAATCCTGAGAGAAGCGACCGAGCCTTCACCGAATACGCTCTACGGCCAGGTGAAACGCGACGCCGAACATGCCCTCTTTTCTCTTTCGGCTCCTGGCTTTGCGACGGCGAGCCTTCGCGCGACGGGCGTCTACGGCGATCTCTGTCCGAACAAATGGGATAATCTTTTTGCCGATTACCTATCCGGCGCTGCGGTTCCCTCGCGGGCGGGCACGGAAGTCCATGGCCGTGATCTAGGCCGCGCGGTGCGCCTGTTGCTGGAGACGGAAGCCGGCCGCATCGATGGCAAGGCGTTCAATCTCTCAGACATCCTGACTGATACGCATGAAATCCTTGGACATCTGAAAAAAATCACCGACTGTCCGCATCCCCTGCCCTTGCCGGCTCCGCAAGGTGTCGTCAGCGAGATGGATACGTCGCGCATCCGCGCGCTCGGCTGGCGCTCCGGCGGGACGGCGCTGCTGGAAGAAACAATAGGCCGGCTGGCAAAAACCATGTCGCCGACATGGGCGCCAGTCAGCGCATCAGCATCGTCTCGTCCCATTTAAGCGCCGCCAGCTCGTCACCCCTGAACTTCGCATCATCGTCGACAATGAATTCGTCGAGCTGCGGCGGCGCAACGCTGCTGCCCGCAAGCATGGCATGCACCTGGCCACGATGATGCGTCTGATGCTGAAAGAGATGGCTCAGCACATCTTCCATGCGCTCGCGCTGGATGCGGCTGCCGCGATCAAGCTCGATCACCGTCGCCAGGGCATCTGATGTCAGCCGTTCACACAGCGACACCAGCCGCTGATCGACGGCGCGTTGCGCGTCCCACAATACATCGAGGCGATCGAAAGGTTCGGCAACCGCGAAGGCTTTGAGCCCCAGGGTGCCGCCTTCGAGAGCATCGACATAGAACCAGTCGACGATGAGGATATGATTGAGCGTCGACTTCAACGACGGGAAGAAACCAACCCGCTTTGCCTCGAAGTCACCGGGCTGCAGCCCGGAACAGGCATTGTAGAGCCTGAAATTGGCGAGCGCATTGTTATAGGCAAGCTTGCGAAACACTCTGATCGGATCGAAATCGGACATAGGTCTCCTCCGCTACAGGTCCTTGTCGAGATTGCCGTCGCGCCAGACCAGATGGTGCGGCGTTGGCGGCAGGTTCTCGATCTCTCCGGCAATAAAATAGGGCGGAATGTCGAGTTCGGTCAGTGCCTGCCGCGTTGCCAATACCCACTTGAATTCAAGCGTGTTGTCGCCATCGTCGATCCGATGGACGATTTCATCGGGCAGGAACGGAAAGCTCTCCGGGATCTCCATCAGGTAGTAGAGCCCGAATTCGTGCCAGTCCCGCGCTTCGTAATGGAAGAAATTCTCCACGGTCCAAAGCAGCCGCCGGACAGTAATCTCGACGCCGAGTTCTTCCATCATCTCGCGCTCCAGCGTCTCCGCTGATGTCTCGCCGATCTCGGCGCGTCCGCCGGGAAAGGTCCAGAAGGGCTCATGCGTGGCGCGGTGGACGAGCACATGCCCCTGGCGAAAGCCAAGACCGGCAACGCGCACCTGGAATCGCGACGGGCCGGCATTCAGCCGGATGAGGGTTCGTTTCGGCATGTGCTTATCCAAGATCGATGACGACGATTTCCGGCGGCGAGCCGAAACGTATCGGCGCGACCGAACAGCCAAGACCGCCGGAGACGATGAGATGTCGGCTCTCCTCGACGATATGGCCGTAAATATACCGGTCGCCGTACCGCGAGGGTAGGTAGGGCGACCAGCCGAGAATTCTCACCTGCCCGCCATGGGTATGGCCGGACAAGGTCAGCGACACCCGCGAGGGCACCTCTGGAAAAATATCCGGCTCGTGCGCGAGGAGAATGACCGGCGCATCGTCATCGACCTGCGCCATCGTGTCCTTGAGATCGGCAAGGCCGATCGTGTATTGCCGGTTCCAGCGACGGCTCGACCGCAGCGCCAGTTGATCCTCAAGTCCGGCAAGCCAAAAGCCCTTGCCATCTTTCTCGAGGCGAACCGAGCGGTTGGAATAGACGGGGATACCAACCTCCGCCAAGGCCCTGTGACTGAAGGTCGGCCCGACGCCGCTTTTCTGCGCGGCCGGATCGTTCCACCAGTCGTGGTTGCCGATGATGGCATGGACGCCGAGCGGTGCTTTCAGAGCAGCCAGTTCCTTTGCCCAGATATTAGGCTCGACATAACCTGTGACGAAATTGATCCCGGACGTATAGTCGCCGAGCAGGACGATGATGTCGCCCTGAAGCTCGTTTGCGCGAGCGCAGATTTCGGCGATGCGATCGGCCGTCATCCATGGCTTGCACGCATGAAAATCGGCAAGGGCCACGATCTTGAGCTTCAAGCCAGGCGTCCAGCCGGGCGGCGTCAAGGCATAGCGGGTAACATCGAGGCGGACCATCGGCTCATATCCGAACGCATAGCCGCCCATCATCACCGCACCTGCGAAGCCACCGCCGACAAGCTTCACGAAGCCACGACGTGTGATCACTCAGCATCCTCCTGGAACAGCCGGAATTGCGCTGCCTCCAGGTCTTTTGGCGGCTGCATTCCCAGATGTTTCCAGGCAATTGCGGTCAGAACACGGCCACGCGGCGTGCGCTGAATAAAACCCTGCTGGATCATGTAGGGTTCGATGATGTCTTCGATTGCGTCGCGCGGCTCGGAAAGGCCGGCCGCGATGGTTTCGATCCCGACGGGACCGCCCGCGAAGTTGACGGCGATCATATTGAGATAGCGCTTGTCGAGCTGATCGAAGCCGACATTGTCGACCAGCAGCCGGGTCAGCGCCTCGTCGGCAATCTCCCGCGTCACCGCCTCGACCTTCGCCACTTCGGCGAAATCGCGGACGCGGCGCAGCAGCCTGCCGGCGATGCGTGGCGTACCGCGGGCGCGGCGGGCGATTTCGCGCGCGCCCTCCTCGGTCATCGGAAGGTTCATCAGCCGAGCGCCGCGCCGGACGATCAATTCCAGCTCCTCGACCGTATAGAAGCTGAGGCGCACCGGAATGCCGAAGCGATCGCGAAGCGGCGTCGTCAGCAATCCCAGACGCGTGGTCGCCGCGACCAGGGTGAACTTGGCGAGATCGATCTTCACCGAACGCGCGGCCGGTCCTTCGCCGATGATCAGGTCGAGCTGGTAATCCTCCATCGCCGGATAGAGAATTTCTTCTACGGCCGGGTTCAGGCGGTGAATTTCGTCGATGAAGAGCACATCCCGCTCTTCGAGATTGGTGAGCAGAGCCGCAAGATCACCGGCCTTGGCAATGACCGGACCGGAGGTGGAGCGAAAATTGACACCGAGCTCCTTCGCCATGATCTGTGCAAGCGTCGTCTTGCCGAGGCCGGGCGGACCGACGAAAAGCACATGGTCCAGCGCTTCGCCGCGGCCTTTCGCGGCTTCGATGAACACCTTGAGATTGGCACGCGCCTCCGCCTGGCCGGTAAACTCGTCCAGCGATTGCGGACGCAAGGTCGCATCCAGGTCTTCGCCCCGTTTTTCCGGCGAAATCAGGCGCGCGGCTTCACTCATGTCAAACGTTCCATTCCCGGTATGCGTTTCGCTGCCGCGGCATCGGTAATCGACGCGGCTTCACGGCCTGCCCCACAATTCATGTCATTCGACGGAGGGACGACTTAAGTCGATCCCCCTCGTTTGCGACAATAATGAGGAACGCCAAAAGGTGCAAAGAATCACCGCGACAATTCCTTCAAGCCAAGCCGGATCAGCTTGGCGCTATCCGCTCCGTCTCCGGCCGACTTCATCGCCGCAGCGACCGCGTTGGCGGCTTGGTCGCGCGAATAGCCGAGATTGGTGAGCGCCGAAACGGCGTCGGCGACAGGGGCGGAAGCAACACCTTCGCCGATCTCCTGCTTGAAGCCGATATTGATCGCCTCGCCGGCAAAGGCAGGCGCCTTGTTCTTGAGTTCGGTGACGATCCGCACGGCAACTTTCGGCCCGACGCCGGGCGCGCGCGACACGACGGCCCGATCCTGCAGCGCAATGGCATTGGCTAGTTCCGCCGGCGTCAGCGTCGACAGCAGCGCCAGCGCCACCTTGGCGCCGATGCCCTGTACGGTCTGCAATAGGTTGAACCATTCCCGCTCCAGCGCCGTCATGAAACCGAAGAGCCGAATCTGGTCCTCGCGCACATAGGTTTCGATGACGAGAACGCAGGCCTCGCCGACCGAGCCGAGTTTCGCCAGCGTGCGCGTCGAACAATAGGCGACGTAACAGACGCCATGCACGTCGACGAGCACATGATCCTCGCCGATCTCCTCGATTGTGCCTTTCAGCTTGCCGATCATAAGGGATGTCCGTCAGGGATGGGTTTCAGGGGAGATGAGGCTAACCATTGGAAAATAGCCGCGATAGCGAACGGGATCTCGTGTCAGCAGCCGATAGCCCCGCACCGCGGCATGCGCGCCGATATAGAAGTCCGGCAGTGGCGACCGCTTTTCACCCCCAGCTCTCTTATACTGAAGGAATGCCTGACCCGCGGCATAAGCCGCGTCCCATGGCAAATCCTCTCGCTCGAAGGCTGTGGGTGAAATCGCAGCCTCCAGACTGGAGGACGTTGCATAACCGGCCGCCATTTCCGCGTAGATGATCGGATTGATGATGACGGCGCCGGCACGTCGCGCTTCCTCAAGCTTAAGTGCAGACCATTCTTCGAACGCGCTTCCGCGGTGAAAAACATCGATCAGGATGTTGGTGTCGATCAACGTCGCCATCAATCACGCAACATCTTGTAAAATGCATCGCCATCCATGTCCCCAAGAGACATCGAGCCTTTGTGTCGACGAATATGATCCATGAACGCCTGGACATCGCGTTCCCGCGCATCCGCCGAGGGCTCAACCAGCCGCAAGACGGCCTCACCCTCTTTCAGCACAAATTCAACTTCGCTGCCGGTCTCGATGTTGAGACTGTTGCGAATATTTTTCGGGATGGTCACCTGACCTTTTTCCGTCACGCGCATGGTAATACCTCTAAAGTAATACCTATTGCTTCACCGAGAACAAGTCAAGAACAAACTAGCCCGCGAGTGCCGCCATGCGCATGCGGTTGCCGCCGCGATTATGGGCGTGGCAGATGGCGATGGCGAGCGCGTCGGCAGCGTCATTGCCCTTGAACTCCACCTTCGGCATCAGGATCTTCAGCATCATGTGGATCTGCTGCTTCTCGCCGTGGCCGACACCGATGACTGCCTTCTTGACCGCATTCGGGGCATATTCGGACACATGCAGGCCGGCGCGGGCCGGCACGAGCATGGCGATGCCGCGTGCCTGGCCGAGCTTCAATGTCGCCACCGCATCCTTGTTGACGAAAGTTTGCTCGACCGCAGCCTCATCGGGCTTATAACTGTGAACGATATCGGCAAGCCCGTCATGCAACTGGCAGAGGCGTGAAGCGAGGTCCATGTCGCCGTCCGACGTCACGGTTCCCGATGCGACAAAACGCAGGGAGTTTCCGAGCGTGTCGACGATACCCCAACCCGTACGGCGAAGACCGGGATCGATGCCGATGATGCGAATCGTATTCTGCATGGTTCAACCTATCTTTCGATGGAATGATGTGCCAGCAAAATGTGAACAAAACAAAAACAAGCTGCGGCTTCATCCTCCCGTTTCCGCATTCCTGAAACTCTGTCTCTGAAATGATTGCTTCAGAGTTGGAATGGGCCGCCAGCCCTCCTACATGGGATGGAAATCGATCCCTTTCACGCCTCGGGTTGTTTGCCATGGTCCCCTTTTCCATTCTCGATCTTTCGCCGGTTGCCGAGGGCAGCACGGTCAGCCAATCCTTTGCCGGCTCGAAGCGCATGGCGCAAAAGGCTGAAGAGCTTGGCTACAACAGATTTTGGCTGGCCGAACACCATGGCATGCCGGGTGTGGCAAGTGCCGCAACCTCGGTGGTGATCGGCCATGTCGGAGCGGCGACCTCGCGTATCCGCATCGGCTCTGGCGGCGTGATGCTGCCGAACCATTCGCCTCTGGTCATCGCCGAGCAGTTCGGCACGCTCGAGGCGCTGTTTCCCGGCCGCGTCGATCTCGGTCTCGGCCGGGCGCCCGGAACGGATATGCGCACTGCACAGGCGCTGCGACGCAACCTCGATGCCGGAGCCCAAAGCTTCCCCAACGACATCGTGGAGTTGCAGCGGCTTTTCGGTCCTGCCAATGAAAGCCAATCGATCCTTGCGGTACCCGGCAACGGCACCAATGTGCCGATCTGGCTGCTCGGTTCCAGCCTCTATAGCGCGCACCTCGCCGCGGCCCTCGGCTTGCCATATGCCTTCGCCTCGCATTTTGCCCCGGAGGCCCTGCTCGACGCCATCGCGATTTACCGCGATCGTTTCACGCCGTCGGCGACGCTTGAAAAACCCTACGTCATGGTTGGGGTGATGGGCTCGGCTGCATCGACGGACGAGGAAGCCGAATATCATTTCACCTCGGCGCAGCAGCAATTCGTCAATCTCAGGCGCAATGTCCGCGGCCCCTTCCCGCGTCCACGTAGCGACATGGATGATTTCTGGACGCCGATGGAAAAGCTGACGGTGGAGCATACGCTGCGCTACGCCGTCGTCGGCGCGCCCGAAACCGCGGAGGCCAAGCTGTCGCGGTTCATCAAGGATACGGAAGCGGATGAGGTTATCATCTCAATGCCGATCCACGATATCGAGGCACGGCTGAGATCGGTGGAGCTTTTCGCGACCCTGCCTTCGTTCAAGCCTGCCGCGTGATCCTGCTGAAGATTGTGGATGCAGCCACCCAGCCCCCACGGGTGGCTGCATCTCTTGGGAGACGAAGTCAGAAAGCTATCTTCGTCTTCCAATGGCGTTGAACGAACATGTCCAGCGACAATTTTCCCGCACCGGCGACGACGAGCGTGAACATGCCGCCGGCTATCGCCAGATCCTTCTCAAAATGCAGCAACTCGTTGTGGTTGGCGAAGTTGGTATGAAACAGCAGCGCCGTCGACAGGCAGAACAGGCCCAGGCCAACGGCGGCCAGCCGGGTAAATAGGCCAAGCGCTATGGCGAGGCCCGCAGCCAGCTGCAGCGCGATCGTGGCGATGACAACAGGCGCAATGACGCCGAGCTTGCCCATGGCATCGATCGCCGCGTCGAGATTGGCGGCAAGAGCGGCGCCTTCCTGCAGGAACAGCAGCGACAAAAGCAGGCGCCCGAACAGCAGACACATGTCCGTGGGGTGGACGAGGACGGAATTCTCTTCGTAATCCATGACTGACCTCCGATCCGTTGTAAGGTTGCCGGCAGATCGAGATCCGCCGGCAACGGCGCTTCCGGAACAACAACAAGCAGGAAGCGCCTGTTAGAAACTGGTTGCCTCTTCCGTCAGTTGGCGGCTTTGGCGGTGATCGCCTTCTGCAGGTCGTCCAGCTCTTCGCAGCCTGACGGGCAAAGCTTTGTCAGCGTCGCCAGCTGCTCCTTCGCCTTATCCATGTCGCCGGTCTCGATGTAGAGCTCGCCGAGATATTCGCGGGCGGCCTTGTGATCCGGCTGCAGTTCCAGCGCCTTGGTGTAGTAGGTGAGCGAGGTTTTGAAGTCACCGGTCTTGCGCAGGGTGAAGCCCATCAGGTTATAGACGTCGGCCTGCTGCGTGTCCTCGGCAATGCCGCGGAGCTCGTCGAGCGCGCCAGCATAGTCCTTGGCGGCGATCTTGGCGCGCACCGACGTTAGGTCAGGCGCGTCGGTCGATTCCATATTGTCGACCGCGAAAGCCGGGACGGCGGTCGTAAGCGGCAGGACGGTCATGGCGGCACAAAGGCCGATAAGACCGAAAATGGTGCGTTTCATGGTCATGACACTCTCCTTTGGCCCTTAGGCCTGAACAGTCGGGGTAAACCCATAGGCATTGCCGTCCTTCACGAAGGTACCGGAGCCCGGGAACGGGAAATGCGAACCGCAGATCTTGATATTGTCGGCGATCACGCGATCGATGAGCTTGTGGCGGGTGACGACCGCGAGCGGCCCATCCTGGTCGTAGCTGCCTTCCCATTCCGGGTGCGGCGCAAGCAGCGCGGGGACGTACATGATGTCGGCGGACACGAGCAGCTGCTCGTTGCCGGAACCGACCAGGAAGGTCGAATGGCCGGGCGTGTGGCCGGGCGCTTCGATCATCTGGATGCCGGAGCCGAGATCGGCGCCATCCTTGACGAGCTTCCAGTTCTTCCATTTCGGGAAGACGTCTGCGATGCGCTTGCCGGCCTGCTTGCGTCCTTCGGCAAGCTTGTCGACGCGGCCCGGATCAGTCCACCAGTTGTATTCGTTGGCGTTGACGATCAGCTCCGCATTCGGGAAGACCGGCGCATTGGTGCCCTTCTCCATCAGGCCCCAGACGTGGTCCGGATGGAAATGCGAGATCATGATGGTGTCGATATGTTTGTAGTCGATGCCGGCTGCTGCCATGTTGGCGGGAAGATGCGTTGCGTTTTCCTGCCATTGGCCGACGCCCGAACCGGCATCCATCATGATCAGCCGGCCGCCGATCTTGAGCACGACCACCGTCAGCGGGATCGGCATGAATTCGGTGGTGAGGCCGGCATTTGCAAGTGCTTCCTTGGTGTCGTCCACCGAGGCGTTCTT
>JAGWJK010001153.1 GCA_028865845.1 Rhizobiaceae bacterium | reverse complement strand
CTGACGGACCGTTCTTCTCGTGATCGGCAAGCGCCGTGAACGGATGGAACAGAAATTTCTTGTCGAGTTCTTCGATGTCGGGCGCGTTGCGCAGGACGGTGTTCATCGCTGGTCTCCTGAAAGTCCGTTATGCCTGTGTGTCTGAATTGAGCCGCCGGCCGCCTTCGCGGTCGAAGAAGTGCAGCCGGTCGCGGCGAAGGTCGAAACGCACCGTCTCGCCCATCCGCAAAGTCGTGTCGCCGGCGGCGCGCGCGATGGCCTTCTGGCCGTCGATATCGAGCGTGACGATCGATTCATGCCCGGTCGGTTCGACCAGAAGGATCGTCGCCGTGCCGGCGCCGCTGCCGAGAATGATGTTTTCCGGACGCAGTCCGAGCGTGATCGCCGTTGTTCCCGAAGGTCGTGCCGCTAGAAGTTCAGTCGGAATATCGAAGAGGGCCGATCCCAGCTTCAGTTTCAGGCCGCTGTCCGCGAGAAGTTCGGCGTTCGCAAGCGTCATCGACGGCGTGCCGATGAAGGAGGCGACGAAACTGTTGACCGGACGGTTATAGATTTCTGATGGCGTCCCGAACTGCTGGAGATTGCCGCCGTACATCACTGCGATCCGCGTCGACATCGTCATCGCCTCGAGCTGATCGTGAGTGACATAGACCATGGTCTTGCCGAGCCGGCGGTGCAGTTCGATCAGCTCCGAGCGCATGTGTGCCCGAAGCTTGGCGTCGAGATTGGACAACGGCTCATCAAGCAGAAATACCTTGGGATCGCGCACCAGCGCCCGGCCGAGCGCCACGCGCTGTTGCTGGCCGCCGGAAAGCTGCTTCGGTTTGCGATCAAGCAACGGCCCGAGCTGCAGCAGATCGGCCACCGCCTTGATCCGCGCCGGATGCTCGGATTTCGGGACACCGCGCTTCTTCAGCGGGTAGGCGATATTCTGGCTGACGCTCATGTGCGGGTACAGCGCGTATGACTGAAAGACCATGGCGATGTCGCGTTCGCCCGGCGCGACGTTGTTGACCGGCCGTTCACCGATGCGGATCTGGCCGCCGGTCGGCTGCTCGAGACCGGCCAGCATCCGAAGCGTCGTGGTCTTGCCGCAGCCGGACGGGCCCAGCAGCGAGACGAATTCGCCGGAAGCGATCTCCAGATTCAGATCCGGAATCGCGACCACAGGCCCGAACGCCTTCTGAACCCTATCGAAAACCACGTTTACCAAATGCTTGTCCCTAACCTTTCACGCCGCCGGCGCCGAAGCCGCGGGTGAGATAGCTCTGAAGGAATGCGAAGATGATGATGAGCGGGATGCTCATCATGACGGCGGCCGCCATCAGCAGCGACCAGTCGATGTTGAACGAGGTGATCAGCATGTTCATCACGCCCGTCGTCAGTGGCCGCGATTGGTCCGAATTCACCAGCACCAGCGCATAGAGATATTCGTTCCAGGCGAGGATGAAGGTGAACAGTGCCGTGGAAATGATGCCGGGCAGCGCCTGCGGCAGGATCACGTCGACAAATGCGCCGATGCGGCTTGCCCCGTCCACCAGCGCTGCCGATTCCAGATCTTCCGGAATGCCGGCCATGAACGAGCGCAGCAACCACAGCGCATAGGGCAGCGAAAAGGTCGTGTACGCAATCACGAGGCTTGTGAGCGTGTTGGCGAGCCCGATCTTGACCATCATCAGATAGAGAGGGATCAAAAGCACGACCGACGGCAGGAGATAGGTGAACAGCACCGTGCCGGCCAGAAACTCCCGCCCACGATACCGGAAGCGGACAAGGCTATAGGCACCGAGCGCGCCGACCACGATCACCAGCACGGTCGTCGCCGTCGCAAGGATCATGGAGTTGGCGAAATAACGCAGGAAAGGCGTCTTCTCGAGCAGGATTGCGTAATGCTCGAAGGTGATGTGCTTCGGCAATATGCTCGGCGGGATCTTGAACAGCTCGTTCTGCGGCTTGATCGACGTCAGCACCATCCAGATCAGCGGAAAGGCG
>JAGWJK010001152.1 GCA_028865845.1 Rhizobiaceae bacterium | reverse complement strand
CAGGTCCTTATATATCCCCGGCGGCGCAATAGGTGTGGATAAGTCCGCGCCTTGGGCGCCTTGCTTTTGCGCAAGGCTTCACCGGCAGACTAGTTTCGAAGCCAAATCTTTGAAATCCCTGCTAAACTTCGACTGATAAAAAGACAGCCGCTTGCCCTTACGGCAAGAGAGCTGGAACGAACATGAAAGGATAAAAAATGTTCGCAGTCATCAAGACCGGCGGTAAGCAGTACCGTGTGGCAGCCGACGACGTGCTGACCATCGAAAAGCTGGAAGCCACCGCTGGCGATACCGTAGAATTCACCGAAGTCCTCGTGATCGGCGAAGGTGCCGACGCTGCGATCGGTGCTCCCTTCGTCACTGGCGCCTCCGTCAAGGCCGAAGTGGTCGAGCATAATCGCGGCAAGAAGGTCATCGCCTTCAAGAAGCGTCGTCGCCAGAACTCCAAGCGTTCGCGCGGCCATCGTCAGCATCACACGGTCGTCCGCATCACGGACATCGTGGCTGCCAAGTAAGATCACGGATTTAGGTTTTAAAGGAGAACTCCAATGGCACACAAAAAAGCTGGCGGTTCCTCGCGTAACGGTCGCGATTCCGAATCCAAACGCCTTGGCGTGAAGAAGTTCGGCGGCGAGAACGTCGTAGCAGGCAACATTATCGTGCGTCAGCGCGGTACGCAGTGGCATCCGGGCGCCAATGTCGGCCTCGGCAAAGACCATACCATTTTTGCGCTTACGGCCGGCAATGTGGACTACCGTACGAAGGCCAATGGCCGCGTCTACGTGTCTGTAATGCCGAAAGCGGAAGCAGCGGAATAAGCCGGTAGCGCTCAAAAACAGCCGGCGTCTCATCGACCCGGCTGACGCTACAAGGTTCAGTCAAGAAAAAAGGGGAGATGGGGCGCCATCTCCCCTTTTTCTTTACCCTCAACCAAGGAGGACTGAACCATGCAAGGCGAATTGTTAAGGGAAGGCCAATCAAGGTCTCCCGAAGAACGGCTGAGGCCGGACAGGTTAAGGACCGATTGCCCCGTTTTATTGTCGGAGCGGCTCGTTTTGCGGGCGCCCCACGAAGAAGACATCGACGCCCTTGCCCATCTTGCCAATAACGCCAACGTCGCCACAATGGTGTCGCGCATGCCGCACCCGTACACGGCCAAAGATGCCGCCGATTTCGTGCGACGCACGAAGCTTGGCGAGATTGGCAAGTGCGTCTATGCGATTACCAAAGCCGAAAACGGTGCCTTTCTCGGCTGCTGCGGCGTCGAGCCGACCGCCGATCCCGAAACGGTCGAGATCGGTTATTGGCTGGGCGAGCCCTATTGGAACCAGGGCTATATGACCGAAGCGGCCCATGCTCTGGTGGACATGGTCTTCCGCACGCGGGAGAACATCGTGCGCATCGATGCCCGCTGCCGGGTCATGAACGTCGCCTCGCGGCGCGTCGTGCAGAAGTGCGGCTTCCAGTTCCAGGGATCCGGCCTTGCCGCATCGCTGGCGCTCGGCAGCACGGTCTCCGTCGAATGGTATCGGCTGGATCGCAAGACCTGGATGTCATTGAGAAGCTGGGGAGGCCTGAGATGAACGCCGCAACCCTGCACCGCCGCGACGTCAGGATCCTGACGCCCGGCCCAACGCCGGTCATCCGGACGCAGCGGCTGACGCTGCGCCCGCATCGGCTGAGCGATGCCGATGCGATCACCGCCTCGCTGTCGGATTTCGCCGTCACCAGGATGCTCGCCCGCGTGCCGACCCCGTATGACCGGCAGGACGCGCTCGACTGGCTGGTTCCGCGCGCCTCCGGCATCGGCAACGACTGGGCGCTTGCCATCACCGAGGAGGACGATGTCCATATCGGCATGATCGGCATCGAGCTCAGGCATGGCCGCTGGCATCTCGGCTACTGGCTGAACCGCTACTACTGGCGGCGGGGCATCATGGGCGAGGCAGTCGCAGGCGCGCTCGAGCGCTTCAGCCGCCGCATGCCCGAAGTC
>JAGWJK010000097.1 GCA_028865845.1 Rhizobiaceae bacterium | reverse complement strand
GACGGCAAGCATTACCGGATGGATGGCATTCATCTCTCGGAACCGTCACCACAGCGAACGCCGCTTCTGTTCCAGGCCGGCGCCTCGGCGCGCGGCCAGGACTTCGCTGCCCGGCATGCCGAATGCGTGTTCATCGCCAGCCCGGCGCCGCAGGCGGCAAAACCGATGGTCGATGCCCTGCGGCAGAGGGCCGTCGATTTTGGCCGCAAGGCAGACGACCTGCGCCTGCTCAATCTCATTACCGTTGTCGTTGGACGAACGGAAAAAGAGGCGCAGGACAAACTCGAGGACTATCGCCGCCATGCCAGCGTCGAGGCGTCTCTTGCTCACTACTCCAGTTCGATCGGCATCGATCTCTCGAAGTTCGGGCTGGATGAACCGATCGAACAGGCATCTACCAATGCCCAGCAGGCTGCCCTTGCTGCGGTCACCGGCAAGGCAGGTGGCAAGCCGGCGATGACGCCCCGCCAGATCATCGACCAGATGGTGCTCGGCAGCCGGCAGAAGCCGATGGTCGGTTCGCCGGAGCAGATTGCCGATCGTTTGCAGGCCTGGACGGAAGAGGGCGGTATCGACGGCTTCAACCTGGCGAGGACTGTTGCGCCCGAAAGCCTGCGCGATTTCGTCGACCTGGTGATCCCGGTTCTGCAGGAGCGCGGGCTGTTTAAGGCGGATTACGCCGAAGGCACGCTGCGCCAGAAGATGTTCGGCGGCGAAGACGGGCGGCTGCCGGCGCGTCATCCGGCAGCCGCGTTCCGCCATCGCGGATAAAGGTCACATCAACGATGGTCGAGCTTGGCGACGAAACGATCGCCGAGCCATTGCATGCCGCAGACGAGGATGATCAGCACGATCACGACTGCGATCATCACGCCGGTTTCAAAGCGCTGGTAGCCGTAGCGGATGGCAAGATCGCCGAGACCGCCGCCGCCGATGGTGCCAGCCATGGCCGAAGCCCCGATCAGCGTCACCAGTGTCACCGTGAAGCCTGCAACGATGCCGGGCAGGGCTTCCGGCACCAGGACCTCACGAATGATGGTCCAGCGGTTGCCGCCCATGGCGCGCACCGCATCGATCAGCCCGCGGTCGACCTCGCGCAGCGACACTTCGGCGATGCGGGCGTAATAGGGAATGGCAGCGATGGTGAGCGGCACGATTGCTGCCGTCGTGCCGAGCGCCGTGCCGACGATCAGGCGTGTCAGCGGGATCAGCGCGATTAGCAGGATGATGAAGGGGACGGCGCGGAAGCCGTTCACCAAAGCAGCGAGAATGCGATTGATCCAAAGTTGTTCGGCGATGCCGTCACGGCCCGATATCACCAGCGCGAGGCCAAGGGGCAGGCCGATGATCAGCGAGATCAGGCCGGAGGCGCCGGTCATCCAGATCGTTTCCCAGAAGGAACGCCAGAGAAGCCCAAGAATGATGTCAGTCGTCATAACCTAAAACCTCCACCCAGGCGGACCGGGCTGACAGAAAATCCGTAACCTTGGCCGGCAGCGTTTCGTCCCGTGTCGGCACGGCGATAAAGAATCGCGCGACAGGCTGGTTCTGGATGTGATCGATGCCGCCATGCACGAGGCGGAACGAATGCGGTAGCGCCGCGGACAGTTCGGCAAACAGCGCGCCCTGGGCGGCCGGTCCCGCAAGATCGACGCTGAGAATGGCCTCCGCTCCAGATATCTGCGACAGGCGGGCGGCGATGTGTTCGGGCAGTTGTGGCCGGATGGTCGACAGCAGGCTCGCGGTGATCTCGGTCTGCGGATTGGCAAAGACCGACCATACGGCGCCTTCCTCGACGATCCTGCCGGCATCGATGACGGCGACGCGATCGGCGATCGACCGCACCACCTCCATTTCATGGGTGATGAGCAGGATGGTCAGGCCAAGCTTGCGGTTGATATCCTTCAGCAGCGCCAGGATCGAGCGCGTGGTCTCCGGATCGAGGGCCGAAGTCGCTTCGTCGGAAAGCAGGAGCGCAGGACGCGCGGAGAGCGCACGGGCGATGCCGACACGCTGCTTCTGTCCGCCGGACAGAGCGGCCGGATAGGCTTTCGCCTTGTCGCTCAGGCCGACCAGATCGAGCAGTTCCCGGGCTCGCGCGAGGCGCTCCGCTTTGCCGACGCCTGCGATCTTCAGCGGCAGGGCAATGTTCTCTTCCACGGTCTTGGCCGACAGCAGATTGAAGTGCTGGAAGATCATGCCGATGCGGCGGCGAAGCGGCTGCAGTTCGTTTTCCGAGAGGCCGGCGATGTCGCGTCCTTCGATATGGATCTCGCCGCTGTCGGCGTGCTCCAATCCGTTCAGGCAACGGATCAACGTCGACTTGCCGGCGCCGCTGCGGCCGATGATGCCGACGATCTCGCCGCGACGCGCGGTCAGCGAAATACCGTCGAGCGCCGGCGTGGCGCCGAACCTGCGGCGAACATCGACAAGACGGACGATCTCGTCACCCGTGGCTCCCGGTGGCGGCGCGTTTGCCCCGATGGCGGTGGCGGGAATGAAGGAATTCATATCAATCATCTCTCGGCTTCGTAGCGTCGGCGCCTGCTTCTCTGGAAACACCGAAGGCGGCCCAAGCAAAATGCTCAAGCCGCCTTGGTTCCCAGCGCAGCCCCCGGCGCTGAATTTGCGATCAATAGGCGCTAAGACCCGTGCCCTTGTAGACCTTGTCGAACTCGGCCTTGACCGCGTCGTTCTGGTAGGAGGCAACCAGGGTCTTCACCCAGGGCTCGTTCTCGCTGCCCTGTTTGACGGCGATGAAGTTGCGATAGGGGTTGCCGTCGATCGGTTCCTGCGCGATGCGATCCTTCGGCGAGAGGCCGCTCTTCAATGCCCAGTCGGTGTTGACGACGGCGGCGTCGAGATCTTCGATCGAGCGGCCGACGATGCCAGCGTCGAGTTCCTTGATTTCGACGTTCTTCGGGTTCTCGACGATGTCGGCCGTGGTGGCGAGAATACCGGTACCGTCCTTGAGCTTGATGACGCCCTCGTTCTGCAGCACCCGCAAGGCGCGGCCTTCATTGGAAGGATCGTTCGGCACGCCGATGACGGCACCCTTCGGCAGGTCGGCGACGGTCTTGTACTTCTTGGTATAGAGGCCGATCGGCCAGACGCCGGTATAGCCGACGCGGATGATATGGTAGCCGTGCTGCTTGATCTGGTTGTCGAGATAGGGCTGGTGCTGGAAGGCGTTGGCGTCGACTTCGCCGCGTTCCAGGGCCTCGTTCGGCTGGGTATAGTCGTTGAAGGCGACGGTCTCAATCTTCAGGCCCTTCTTGGCGGCTTCCGCAGTGACCACGCGCCAGACGTCTTCGTCCTCGCCGCTCATGATGCCGACCTTGATGGTCTTGTCCGCCGAAAAGGAGGTGGTGGCGCTGAGCGTGAGGCCAACGGTCGCAACCGCGAAGGCGGCAAACACGGCAAGGCCGGTCCGGCGCGAGAAACGCGGAGTGTCGAGGGTCTGGTTCGACTTTTTCGTCATGTGAAATCCTGTTCCAACTGAGCGAGACGTCATTATCTCGTCGATGGCCGGATCATTTCAGACGGGTGTGTTTGAAGCGAAGCAGGATCATGCGTTGTACGGCACGCGCGGGAAAAACTGTTTTCGAGCAGATATCGGTGGCGAACTAATTTTCTATAGATATTGTCAAGTTTTGTGCAGAAGAGATTCTTTCTGCACTTCCTTTGTGCAATCAACGGTGGATCGGGTCCTTCCAGAGCACATTTTCCGGCTTTTCCACCGGCTCGATATCGAGATTGACGACCACGAGCTCCTGACCGGAGCGCACGAGCACGCATTCGAGCGTCTCGTCAGGGCTGGCGTTGATCTCCTGGTGTGGCACGTAGGGAGGCACGAAAATGAAATCTCCGGGACCGGCCTCGGCGACGAATTCCAGATTGTCGCCCCAGCGCATGCGCGCCTTGCCCTTGACCACGTAGATGATGCTTTCGAGATCGCCGTGATGATGCGCACCGGTCTTGGCGTTGGCGTGGATCGTCACCGTGCCCGCCCAGATCTTCTCGGCACCGGCACGCGCATAGTTGATCGCGGTTGCGCGATTCATGCCCGGTGTCTGCGCCGTATTCGGATCGAGGGCATTGCCCGGGATGATCTTGATGCCATGTTCGCGCCAATCGACAGGCTGATCATTGTGATCGTGATGATGGTCGTCGCTCATGACTGTCCTTTCGGCCGTGCGCTTCGTTTTTTAGCATTCGCGCTGGAAGATCGCGCGAAAAGCCGCAGTAGTCTACTGCGAAGTCATTCAAAAATATAGGAAATTCAAATAAGTTAAATCAACGGGTTTTCAAACGAAGATTAATCTATAGAATCGATCGTGTTAGCGATTGAACGCCGATGCGACGTAGTTTTCGGAAAAGTTCATTCGCCGACTTGAATGTTGTCGCATCGCTCGCATGTTCTTACGAGCCGCGATGCGGCAGAAATGGCCGGCGGGCCTCTGTTCACCCGCGTTATGTCGGCCCCAACAAAAACACGTACCGAGCCGGGCATCCCTCTGGATGCTCCAAAAGACACGGTAACATTTTGGATATGCGCATAGCTATCCTGCAGATTTCTAGGGACGCTGCAGGTATGCGTTGGACTTCCAAATGAAAGGAGACAGCCATGACGAATGTACTGCCGACCCTTCATGAGGGGCACGCCCCAATGACATTGCAACAGCTGTTCCGCGAAGCGCTTTATGCCTTCGAGGAATGGGAAACTGAGGTCACCGAACCTATTGTAACGTTCGAGGGAAAAATTCTTCCCATCAGCGCCGTTTTCGAAGCCATGCGTTCGTGCACCGACATCGTGCCGAACAATATCGTCATGGCCGTGACGGAACGCCTGACCAAGCCCTGGGAAGGGGAAGGTCCGCTCGATACGATGACATTCTCGACGGCCGCCCGCGTTATGGGCGTTCTCGTCCGCAAGCGCCTTCTCGCCGTCAACAACGGCGTCGACATCGTCGCCGTTGCGATAAAACAGCAGGCTGCCGAGCAGTCCGACCGCTAGAAAATTGCCAAATACCTTTCGGGAAACCCGTCGACTGTTGTCGGCGGGTTTCTTATGTTTCAGCGGCGGCTGACATCGAATTCAGGATCGACCGGGATCTGCATTGCCGTCACGAGATGGTTTGTCTGTCCGGCAAGGCCGATCACCGCCAGCATCTCGGCATGTTGGGCATCGGTCATGCCCTTGGCTCTTGCCGCAGCCGTGTGTGAATGGACGCAGTAGGTGCAGCCGTTTGCGGTCGAGACGGCGATATAGATCATCTCGCGCACCAGCGGGTCGAGCGCCCCTTCCGCCATCATCACCTGTTTCAGGCCCTCCCATGTCCGCTTGAGGAGGGCCGGATCATTGGCGAGCCCGCGCCAGAAATTATTGATGAAATCCGATTTTCTGACGGCGCGTATGTCGTCAAACACGGCCTTCACGGCCGGAATAGCCTCGGCCTCGGCGTCATCAAGCAATCTCACTGTCGTCATCGCTATTTCCTCTCGATCCGACCATTTGCATCTTCCCGGAAGGATATAGCGCATTCGGCATCCTGGGCATCGGGGTTTCGCGCCGGGCGATTTTGTCACCTCTTTTTTGTTTGCAAAAATCATCCATATGTGAAAATACTATTCACATAAGAAAATTCGAGGGGCAGCGCGGGACGTTTTGTCACCTTTACGAGGTGACAAAACAGGGGTGGGTCTCCTTCGGCAAGCGGTAGGGAAGCGAACAAACCATGGAAAAGGAATTGCCGCTGGCCGGCCTCGTGGTCGTGGATATGTGCCAGTTCCTCTCTGGCCCCTATTGCACGCTGCGACTGATGGATCTGGGCGCCAGGGTGATCAAGATCGAGCGGCCGGATGGCGGCGATCTGTCCCGCCGACTTTATCTCAGCGATAGCGAAAGCGGCGATTCGACGATCTTCCACGCGATCAATCGCTCCAAGGAAAGCCTGGCGATCGACCTGAAAAATGAGCGCGACATGGCGGCGCTGCGCAAGCTAATCGCCAAGGCCGACGTGCTCGTGCAGAATTTTCGTCCCGGCGTCATCGAGCGGTTGGGGCTGGACTATGAAGCCGCCAAGGCGATCAATCCGCGGCTCGTCTATTGCTCGATCAGCGGTTACGGCGAGGAAGGCCCGTGGGTTGCCCGGCCGGGGCAGGATCTCCTGGCGCAATCGCGCTCCGGCGTCATGTGGCTTAATGGCGATGAAGGGCAGGGACCGGTGCCGTTCGGTCTTGCCATTGGCGACATGCTGGCCGGCGCTGCGGCGGCACAGGGCATCCTGGCGGCTTTGGTGCGTCGCGGCGTCACCGGCAAGGGCGGTCTGGTGGAGACCAGCCTGCTCGAGGCGCTAGTCGACCTGCAGGTCGAAGTGCTGACCGTTCATATGAACGACGGCAACAGGTTGCCGCATCGCTCCGGCTTCCGCAGCGCCCATGCCTATCTTTCTGCGCCTTATGGCGTCTATCCCGCCAAGGATGGCTATCTCGCCATCGCCATGACGCCGATCTCCAAGCTCGCCGACCTGCTCGGCATGGACGAGCTTTCACCCTATCGCGACGATCCGAAGAGCTGGTTTACCGCGCGAGACGCAATCAAGACGCTGTTTTCCGCGCGGATCGCCACCGGCACCGTCGACGAGTGGCTTGCAATCCTCGAACCGGCCGACATCTGGTGCGCCAAGGTGCTGAATTGGCATGAGCTTTTACAGAGCGAAGGCTTCAGCGTGCTCGACATGCTGCAGACGGTCGATCGCGGTGACGGCGTTTCGGTGCGCACCACACGTTCGCCACTTCGCGTCGACGGCATCAGACCAAAATTTGGACGTGCGGCCCCGCATGTCGGCGAGCATAATGCGGCGATCTGGGAAGAGTTTGACCTCGGCTGACGGCCAAAAGGATCGCCTTAAACAATTCAAAGGGAGTTTCCGATGACGCGCATCACCAATCTACGCGTATTCGACCTGCGTTTTCCGACGTCGCAGAGCCTTGACGGTTCCGACGCGATGAACCCCGATCCGGATTATTCCGCCGCCTATGTCATTCTCGACACCGACAAGCCCGATCTCAAGGGGCATGGCCTGACCTTCACCATCGGCCGCGGCAACGACATCTGCTGCATGGCGATCGAGGCGATGCGGCATCTGGTGGTCGGCACCGAGCTTGCGACCGTCGTCGAAAACCCCGGCAAATACTGGCGGCATCTGACGAGCGACAGCCAGCTGCGCTGGATCGGCCCGGAGAAGGGCGCGATGCATCTGGCGACGGGCGCCGTCGTCAACGCCGTCTGGGATCTGCTCGCCAAGGAGGCCGGCAAGCCGGTGTGGCGTCTGGTGGCGGAGATGGATGCCGAGCACATTGCCGATATCGTCGACTATCGTTACCTCACAGATGTGCTCTCCCGCGACGAAGCAGTTGCGATCCTCAAGAAGGCGGAGGCCGGCAAGGCCGACCGTATCGCCACGCTCGAGCGCGAAGGCTATGCTTGCTACACGACATCCGCCGGCTGGCTCGGCTATGACGACGCCAAGCTGCGCCGCCTTTGCCAGGAGGCGATCGATGCCGGCTTCAACCATGTGAAGATGAAGGTCGGCCGCGATCTCGAAGACGATATCCGTCGCCTGACCATCGCCCGCGAGGTGATTGGTCCCGACCGTTATCTGATGATCGATGCGAACCAGGTTTGGGAGGTCGGGCAGGCGATCGACTGGGTGCAGAAGCTTGCCTTCGCCAAGCCCTTCTTCATCGAGGAGCCGACGAGCCCGGACGACGTTGCCGGTCACCGCAAGATTCGCCAGGCGATCGGCCCGGTGAAGGTCGCGACCGGCGAGATGTGTCAGAACCGCATCATGTTCAAGCAGTTCATCGCCGAGGGCGCGATAGACATCGTCCAGATCGATTCCTGCCGCATGGGTGGGCTGAACGAGGTGCTGGCGGTACTGCTGGTGGCAGCGAAATATGGTCTGCCGGTCTGGCCGCATGCCGGCGGCGTCGGGCTTTGCGAATATGTGCAGCACCTGTCGATGATCGACTACGTCGCCGTTTCCGGCACCAAAGACGGTCGTGTGATCGAATATGTCGATCACCTGCACGAGCATTTCCTCGATCCCTGCGTGATCAAGGATGCTGCCTATATGCCGCCGAGTCTGCCGGGCTTCTCGATCGAAATGAAGCCCGAATCGATCGCGGAATATACCTTCAAGGGGTGATAGGCGCCGCTCGCGCTTCCAATAGCAGATGTTCGAGGCCCGCCACTTGGCGGGCTTTTTCGTTCAGCCTATCGAGTCTTTGTGTCGCCAATTTTCGTATCAATTCAAGATTGGTCCAAAATTCTTCACACCTCAAGAATTGCGATCGCTTCGATTTTCACGACTTTGCTGCTTTGTTGAGCGCATCGATGGCTTAACGCATTAATTGTAGGCAGGTCGATTTTCAGCGAGATCATTAGCTTAGGTCCGGTGCTGCTCATAGTTTCGGCAAGAAGCAGTTCTCACGCGCATTTGTTGTGCGTTTTCGACGAATAATGACCTTTTTTCATACGGTTATAAGTATGTCTGACGCTCTTGACAGCCGGGAAAGCCTGGACTGTTATAGCCCGCATATAACAAATTCAAAAGTTTGACGGGATTTTCGAGCAGCGGACGGATCGGGCTTTGACGAAGCTCGGGCCGACCAATGGTTGCGTTCGCGTGGGGTTTTGGCGACATTGATCCAATCTCGAATTGGTTCAATCGCCGCCGCGAATGCGACGAAGCGTGGGAACCAGGAGATTTTCAATGAGATCCATACCAGCCCTTTCGCTCGTGGCCGCACTTGTCGCGGGCACCAGCGCCTTTGCCAATGAAATGAAGATCGGCCTTCAAGACGACCTCGACGGCCTCGATCCGGTCAAGTCGCGGACCTTCGTCGGCGAGGTGGTCTTCAAATCGCTTTGTGACAGCCTCGTTGCCGTCGGACCCGACCTGAAGGCGCAGCCGGAGCTCGCGAGCAAATGGTCGTGGAACAGCGACATGACCGAACTCACCATGACGCTTTATCCGAACATGACGTTCCACGACGGCTCGCCGATCAATGCCGCAGCCGTCAAGGCCAATATCGAGCGGTCGATCACGCAGCCGGACAGCATGCGCAAGAGTGAGCTGCAGTCGATCGACAGTGTTTCCGTCGTCGACGACCTCGATTTCAAGATCAAGCTGAAGCGGCCCGATCCGACGCTTCTGCCGCAGCTTTCCAATCGCGCCGGCATGATGATGTCACCGGCGCACTTCGATACGGCCGTGACGGCGCCGGTCTGCTCGGGACCTTACAAATTCGTCTCGCGCCAGCAGAACTACAGCATCTCGCTTGAAAAGTTTCAGAACTATCGTGACGCCGCCGACTATCATTTCGACAAGGTGACGTTCCTGATCATGCCGGATACAACGGTGCGCGTGGCCAATCTGCGCTCAGGTGGTCTCGACATGCTGGAGCGCCTTGCTCCATCCGATATTCCCTCGGTGAAGTCGGACGCCAACCTTCAGCTCGCCGCCGTTACCAGCGTCGGCTATCAGGGCATCACCATCAATGTCGGCAATGGCAAGGGCGGCCAGAGCCCGCTCGGAAAAGACAAGCGCGTCCGTCAGGCACTGCAGCTGGCGATCGACAAGAACGCGATCAACGAGGTAGTGGGCGCGGGCAC
>JAGWJK010001151.1 GCA_028865845.1 Rhizobiaceae bacterium | reverse complement strand
CGCCATGGTCGTCAGTACCAGACGGCGATTCTCGATGATGTCACCAAGCGAAACCAGGAAAAACAGTCCGGCGCCGTAGCCGATCTGTGTGATGCTGGTGATCGAACCGGCGAGGCGATCGCTGATCCCTAGCTCCGGACCGACGGAGCTCACCAATGGCTGCGCGTAATAGAGATTGGCGACCAGCGCACCGGTGGCGATCGCCACCATCGTTACCAAGAGGGCGGATGGCGCGGCGTGCACCTCTTCGGCCGAAGCCACTGTATTGTCCTGCATAATAGTCTCCTGAAGCCGCAATAGCATAGACCATGAGACGACAGTCGCCAGCGCTGGATGATCAAAATCGGCGCTTAAGCTGCAAAGATAGCGGATCTGTGCTTTCGCAGCACCGATGGGCGAGGTCCCGGCTGCCGCATGCTTCAAAGTTATCCGCCGGGCCGATTTTCCCGCATGCTTCTGCAATCAAAGTGTCAATCTTCGACTTTAACATGACATGGCCTGTCATGTTTACGCCGACCCCCGGCGTTCATTTCCAGATGGAGTTTACCGATGACCATGAACAAGACTTTCGGCGCGCTTTTGCTTGCGAGCGCATTTGCCGTTTCGCCGGCCGTCGCTCAGGACGATGCGATCGCGCCGGGACAGATCGCACCACTTGCCGATACCGTCACATCCGCGAATAGCGACGCAGCCTATCAGGACCTGCTCAACATGGAACATGACGGACTGATCCAGACGCTCAAGAACGACAACAATGTTCTCTCGCAATCGGTTATCGACAAAGCGCAGCAGTCGGCTGCGGTTGCCGACGGCAATTGGTTGAAGGCAAGCGGCTATGATTTCGCAACCAAGGACAATCAGGATATCGACATCAAGATCCTGTCGCCGTTCAGCACCCTGCCCCGCTGGGTACTTCAGCGCAGCGACATCACCGTCGGCGAGATCAATCACGGCGCGACGCAGGACCAGCAGGCACATGCCGTCTTTGATGCTGACGCCATTTTCTCGCTCCACTTTATCCCGGAAGCCCTCGGCCCGAAGCTCGGCGCCGCTTTCTTGACAGCCTATGAGAAGGGTGAAATCTCCAAGGCGGCCGCCCTGATCAAGGCAACCGAAGTCAGCACCGGTGCAGCCAAGAGCTATTTCAACTACCCACGTCCCTTCCTGATCGATGGCAACGCCATCCAGCTGGTCCACGACAATTACGTCGCCAAGGACGGTGTGCCCTATAGCGCCAGCGGCGGCGCATTTCCGAGCGGCCATACCAATACCGGCTATACGGACGGTCTGCTGCTTGCGGAAATGCTTCCCGAGCGCTTCACAGCCCTGATCGATCGCTCGGCAGGCTATGGCTATTCCCGCATCGTCCTCGGCGTCCACTATCCTCTCGATGTCATGGGCAGTCGCATGATCGTCGAACGCAACGTCTCGCACTATCTCAACGATCCCGCCTACCGCTCGCTCTTTACCCAGGCTCGCGATGAGCTGCGCGCCGCTCTGGAAAAGGAATGCGGTGTCAGCATCGCCGAATGCGCAAAACCCGGTGATGCCAAATCGGACCCGTGGAGCAATGCCGGCATGCGGCGGTTCTATCATTTCACCATGACCTACGGCCTGCCGCAGAGTGGACCAAAGGGCGTCGACATGCAGGTGCCCGAGGGCGCGGAAGTGCTTCTCGAAACCTTGGCTCCTAATCTTTCGGCCGCCGACCGCAAGGACCTCTTGAAGCGCACCGCCCTGGATTCGGGCTATCCGCTCGACTCCCAGGACGCCAAGACCGGTTTCTGGCAGCGTATCGACCTGCATGAAGCAGCGCTTGCTGTATCCAAGCAATAATCGACCTTCTGCTCGTAAGCGGCGGCTCCTCAAGTGAGCCGCCGCATGTCTTTGCCTGCTGACACGGACTTCGCGGCACCGAGAAACATAACATGGCTACCCCGGTCGGCCGCCGTCCTCGCATCAGCCTCTCCGCAATCACCCCGCCCTCCTTGCCGGCCC
>JAGWJK010001150.1 GCA_028865845.1 Rhizobiaceae bacterium | reverse complement strand
GGCTCAAGGTTGCCGCGCCGGTCTCTATCGGCAATATCAAGGTCGAGACCGCCAAGGTTCTCACCGACACGAAATCGGCCACCGTTCGCTGCGACATCGCCAATCCGCAGAAGCTTGCCGTTGCCGGCACGGTGACCGTCAGCCTCCGCAACGCTGGCGGCGAAGTCCTCGCCACCGCCTCGGCGACGACATCGGGCGAAAGCGTCACCCTCTCCTTCGATAACCTCTCGGGCGTTTCACTGTGGGACCTCGATACGCCGACCCTCTACCAGGCGCACGTCGCCTTGCAGAGCGAGCACGGCACGGACGAACTCTCGGCGAATTTCGGCTTCCGCAGCGCTGAATTCACCGCCGAGGGCTTCATACTGAACGGTCGAAAGCTCAAGCTGCGCGGCCTCAATCGCCACCAGGCCTTCCCCTATTCCGGCTATGCCATGGGCCGCTCAGCCCAGGAGCGCGATGCCGAAATCATGAAGCAGACGCTGAAGTGCAATATCGTCCGCACCTCGCACTATCCGCAATCCAAGTGGTTCCTCGATCATTGCGATCGCATCGGTCTGCTGGTGTTCGAAGAGATCCCCGGCTGGCAGCATATCGGCGGGGAAGAATGGAAGCAGGAATCGATTCGTAACGTTCGGCGCATGATCGAACGCGACTGGAATCACCCCTCGATCATCATCTGGGGCGTGCGCATCAACGAATCGCAGGACTCGCACGATTTCTATGTCGAGACCAACCGTCTGGCACGTGAGCTCGATCATACCCGCCAGACCGGCGGCGTGCGTTACATCACCGAGAGCGAGATGCTCGAGGATGTCTACACCATGAACGACTTCATCCTCGGTAACGAGGAACTGCCGGGCGCCAATCGCCCGCGCACGCCGCTTAGGCCGCAGCAGGAAAATACCGGTTTGTCGAAGAACGTGCCTTACATGATTACCGAATTCGGCGGTCACATGTATCCGACGAAGATCTACGATCAGGAGCAGCGCCAGGCCGAACACGTGCGCCGGCATCTTGAGGTGTTGAATGCCGCCTATGGCGATCCGTCGATCTCGGGTGCCATCGGCTGGTGCATGTTCGACTACAATACCCACAGCGATTTCGGCTCCGGCGACCGTATTTGCTATCACGGCGTCATGGACATGTTCCGCGAGCCGAAATTCGCGGCCTATGTCTATGCGAGCCAGTGCGAGCCGTCCGAAGAGGTGGTGATGAAGCCCGTCACCATCTGGGCGCGCGGCGAGCGCAATATCGGCGGCGTGTTGCCGTTGATCGTCCTTACCAATTGCGATGAAGTCGAGCTGCGTTACGGCTCGCTGGTCAAGCGCATCGGGCCTGACCGCGAGAACTTCCCGCACCTGCCGCACCCGCCGATCATTTTCGACCATCGCCATTTCACCAAGGACGAACTCGGCGTCTGGGGGATGGAATGGGAGCATGCCGACTTCACCGGCTTCATCGGTGGCAAGGAAGTCGCCAAGCTGCACATGGTCGCCGATCCCGTGCCGACGACGCTGGAGGTCAAGGCCGACAGCGACACGCTGCGCGCCGCGGACCGCGATACCACGCGCGTCATCATCCGCGCGCTCGATCAGGCCGGCTCGCGGCTTGCTTTCCTGAACGAGGTCGCATCGATCAAGGTTAGCGGTCCGGCCAAGGTCATCGGTCCAGATGCCGTGGCTTTCCAGGGCGGAACCACCGGTTTCTGGCTACAGGCGACCGGCGAAAAGGGTGCCGTGACGGTCGAGGTTTCGTCGTCGCGCTTTGCCAGCCAGAAGGTCGAATTGCTGGTGGAGTAAGCGGCTTGAACAATTCCGGGAAAAGTGGGTAGCGGTTTTCCGTCCGGAATTGTGAAAAGCAAAAAGACAGAGTGGTTCAGGCGATTTCGGGATAACCAAGCCGGATCGCCTGCCGCTCCATTTCCGTCAATGGCTCGTAGTCGGCATCGCCAAGCACATCGAAGCGGCGCAGCGATAACGTATTCCGCACATCCGCCAGGGTCGGC
>JAGWJK010001149.1 GCA_028865845.1 Rhizobiaceae bacterium | reverse complement strand
ACATAGCCCATGTGCGCAACCGACGAGTAGGCGATCAGCTTCTTGATGTCTTCCTGCATCATCGCCACCAGCGAGGTGTAGATGATCGCGATCACGGACAGCGCGAAGACGAGCGGGGCGAAATATTCA
Organism: Rhizobiaceae bacterium; assembly: GCA_028865845.1. Taxonomy (GTDB): domain Bacteria; phylum Pseudomonadota; class Alphaproteobacteria; order Rhizobiales; family Rhizobiaceae; genus Rhizobium. The sequence continues at coordinate 1,879 of JAGWJK010001149.1, read as the reverse complement.
GACGCGTTCGGGAACATGCCGAGCGAGAAACGGATGAGACCGTAACCGCCGAGCTTCAGCATGATGCCGGCCAGGATGACCGAGCCTGCCGTCGGCGCTTGAACGTGGGCGTCAGGCAGCCAAGTATGGACCGGCCACATCGGCATCTTCACCGCGAAGGAGGCGAAGAAGGCCAGCCACAGCCAGGTCTGCATCTGCGGCGGGAACTTGTAGGCGAGCAGCGTCGGGATATCCGTCGAGCCGGACTGCCAGTACATTGCCATGATGGCCAGCAGCATCAGCACCGAGCCGAGCAGCGTGTAGAGAAAGAACTTGTAGCTGGCGTAGACGCGGTCCTTGCCGCCCCAGACACCGATGATCAGGAACATCGGAATGAGGCCGGCTTCGAAGAAGACGTAGAACAGCACGATATCCAGCGACACGAAGACACCGATCATCATCGTCTCGAGGACGAGGAAGGCGATCATGTAATCCTTCAGGCGCTTCTCGACCGAGAGCCAGCTCGCCAGGATGCAGAAGGGCATCAGGAAGGTCGAGAGGATGACGAACAGCATGGAGATGCCGTCGACGCCGAGGTGATAGCTGATGCCGGTGCCGAGCCAGCTATGTTTCTCGATCATCTGGAAGCCGGGATTGGCATTGTCGAAGCCGATCCAGACGAACAGCGAGACGATGAAGGTGAAAACCGTCGTCAGCAGCGAGACGTTCAGGACATTGCGGCGGCCGTTGGGTCCGTCATCCCGCATGAACAGCAGGAGAAGGACGCCCACCAGCGGCAGGAACGTGACCGTTGAGAGAATGGGCCAATCGGTCATCAGAAGGAACTCCCGAGCATCATCCAGGTAACAAGAGCGGCTATGCCGAGCAGCATCGCGAAGGCATAGTGGTAGAGGTAACCGGTCTGCAGGCGAACGACGCGGTTGGTGACATCGACGACGCGGGCGGCAACACCGTTCGGACCGACTGTGTCGATGACCCCGATATCGCCCTTCTGCCACAGGAAGCGGCCGAGCGCCTTGGCGGAACGAACGAAGAGGAAGTCATACAGCTCGTCGAAGTACCACTTGTTCAGCAGAAACTCGTAGAGCGGGCGCTGCTGCTGAGCGAGCCTGCGCGGCGTTTCCGGCGACTTGATGTACATGTACCAGGCGGTGACGAAGCCGATGACCATCGCGATGAAGGGGCTGAGTTCGACCCAAGTCGGAACGTGCTCCATCTCTTCGAGGATCTTGTTGTCCGGCAGCGTGAACAGCGCGGTCTTCCAGAATTCCTCGTAGGCGCCGCCGACGAAATAACTGCGGAAGTACCAGCCGGCGAACACAGCGCCGAGAGCCAGCAGATAAAGCGGCACCAGCATGACGTTCGGCGATTCATGGACGTGATGCATGACTTCGTGGGAAGCACGTGGCTTGCCGTAGAAGGTCATGAAGATCAGGCGCCAAGAATAGAAGCTGGTGAACAGCGCGGCGATGACGAGCAGCGTGAAGGCGAAGCCGGCAGCCGGGTTATGCGAGGTGAAGGCAGCCGAGATAATCGCGTCCTTCGAGAAGAAGCCCGCGAAACCGAGCGGGGTGAACGGGATGCCGACACCGGTGATCGCCAGCGTACCGATGATCATCATCCAGTAGGTCTTCTTGATGTGGCTGCGCAGACCACCCATGTGACGCATATCCTGCTCGCCATCGACGGCGTGGATGACCGAGCCGGCGCAGAGGAAGAGGAGTGCCTTGAAGAAGGCGTGCGTGAACAGATGGAAGATGGCAGCACCATAGGCGCCGACGCCGAGGGCCACGAACATGTAGCCGAGCTGCGAACAGGTCGAGTAGGCGATGACGCGCTTGATGTCGTTCTGCACCAAACCGACCGTTGCCGCGAAGAA
>JAGWJK010000096.1 GCA_028865845.1 Rhizobiaceae bacterium | reverse complement strand
CCCGCGATGCGACGGCAGTTAGGACGAATGTCCGAGCGGCTATGCGCGGGCTTTCACGTCGCGGTCTTCTGCCGCGAGATGTTTAGGCGTGGCTGCTGAGACCGGCCAGTGCGAGCAAGACCAGAAAAATGAGGGGTGGCGGGAGCTCCCGATAGTACCGAGCGCGGACGATGGCCGCGATCGCGGTGAGCATGATGCAGGCACCCAGCCCGACCCCGAACATGCGGCCGCCGGCCGTGACCAACAGCACCGCGGTCAGGAACTCAAGGGCAGATGTCACCCAACACCACCACGGCGGAAAACCAAGTCGCACGAAGGTCGTGCGGATTGCTGGGTGCCCGCTTGCGTTGATGATGGCGCCGACCAGGAATGCCGCTGCAGCCAGCCAGACAAGGACCGTCTCCATCGTCGTCGCGCCCGTGAAAGTCTGAATTGGGAGATTCATTGATTTTCTCTTCGATGATCAGCTACGTCGTTAGCGACTCTATAGCGGCAATAAATAATCTAGCATCGCTAGAATGTCAATCGATGTTCTTTTAAGGAAGCTTTGGCATTAGAGTTCGCGAGAACGGAGATGGGGCGGACAGGTGGGTATCAGCGAACGCAAGGCCAGGGAACGTGAGGAACGCGAACGTCAGATCGTCGTTGCGGCGAGGACGATCGCGGAACGTGAAGGCTGGGCTTCGGTTACGATCCGCCGCCTTGCAGACGAGATAGAATACAGCCAGCCCGTTCTTTATTCGCATTTCAAAAACCGCGACGAGATCGTCGGCGCGGTCGCGCTTGAAGGCTTCAGCGAATTGGCCGTGATGCTGCGCGCCGCAAACAAGCCTTCGTCCACGCCGCGAGAGCGAGTGGAAGCCGTGGCGACCGCCTATCTCGAGTTCGCTTTTGCGCGGCCTGCAATCTACGAGGCCATGTTCATTCTGCCGACCGGTCTGCGTTTCGCCAGATCCGACACGCCAGCAGCGCTCCGCGAGGGGTTCGGCGCCATGGCGTCGGTGATCGCGCCATTTTCCGAAGATTCAGACACTGCTACCGAAACTTTTTGGGCATCGCTGCACGGATTGGCGGAGCTTGAACGCCACGGCCGAATAAGGCCGGCTTTCCGCTCCAACCGGATTAAGCTCATCATGCTGATGGTGTCGGGTCAATCCCGAGAGACAACGTTCTAGAATGCGCGGACGCCGGCTATCTTAAGCCATACGTTGACCCAGTGCCTTTGCCGCTAAGCTTGACGCTAACGCTACGTGGCGGAAGCTCGGAAAACTGTGATCTGCCTGTCCTGGCATCAGCCATTTTCTTGACTTGGGCGCGCTTTCGTCCTCAATCGGGGCATTGATCAAACCGGAGGCGACGGCAGATGGCGGAGGCGAACGTCAAGCTGGAAGAGAGCTGGAAAGAGGCGTTGTCTCAGGAGTTCTCCGAGCCCTACATGCAGCATCTGAAGTCTTTCCTCGTCGAGGAAAAGCAGCGCGGCAAGGTGATTTTTCCGCGCGGTAGCGAATATTTCCGGGCACTCGATCTGACGCCGCTCGATGAGGTTCAGGTGGTCATTCTCGGGCAGGATCCCTATCACCGCGTTGGTCAGGCGCATGGCCTCTGCTTCAGTGTCCGTCCCGGCGTTCGCATTCCGCCATCGTTGGTGAATATTTACAAGGAGTTGGAGACGGATCTTGGCATTCCGCCAGCGCGGCACGGCTTTCTCGAAAGCTGGGCGAAGCAGGGCGTGCTGCTCCTCAACAGCGTGCTGACCGTCGAGGAATCCCAGGCCGCCTCCCACCAGGGGAAGGGATGGGAGCGGTTCACCGACGCGGTCATCCGCAAGGTCAATGACGAGTGCGACGGCGTCGTCTTCATGCTCTGGGGCTCTTACGCGCAGAAAAAGGCGGCTTTCGTCGATACAGAGCGTCATCTCGTGCTAAAGGCCGCGCACCCGTCGCCGCTGTCCGCGCATAACGGTTTCCTCGGCTGCCGGCATTTCTCCAAGGCCAATGCCTACCTCGCCGAACAGGGCCGGGAGCCGATCGACTGGGCGCTGCCAAGCAATCCGGGTAACTAGCCGGATGCGCGATCCCACGGGTTGATCACCGCAACACCCGTATCGTCGAAGTCTTTGACATTGCGCGTGACGACAACAAGGTCATGGACGATTGCGGTTGCTGCGATCAGTCCGTCGGCGTCGCCGCGCGGGCGAAGCGCTGCCAGTCGTCCCCACTCGACGGCAATATGATCGGTGATGGGCAGAATGCGGCCGCTATGATCGTGGCGCAGCTTGCGGAGCCATTCCTCCAGATGGGCGGCGGTTTGTGGATCCGATCTCCGCTTAAGGGAGATTCCGCGCATGACCTCACCGAGCGTGATCACGCTGAGATGGATTGTCGACGGGTCGACCGCACGCAGCCATGAGGTCGCGTCAACTGAACCACGTCGTGCTTCGGAAAGAATGTTGGTATCGATCAGATACATCAGAAGGCAACATCCCGGCTCGGGGTTTTATCTCGCGCAGTGACGGCCTCCGCTAAATCGTCATCCCATGCTGGTCCGGACAACAGGTCATCCACGAAGCTCGGGCGAGAGGCCAAAAGCGCGTCGTAATCCTCCGCCGATAGAACGACGACCGCGCGTTCGCCCCGCAGCGTTACGGTCTGCGGCCCTTCGCTGCGCGCTTTCTGCACGACTTTGGAAAATTGGTTTTTGGCGTCTTGCAGTTGCCAATCCATCGCACCATCCTTTCTGGCTAGACTGTCTAGATTAATTTAAGATGGCTGGCAGGCGACCGCAAGGCGAATGTTTCGAGAGGTTCAAGATTGCCGCGTTGAACGATGCATCTTCGTCGTTCAATAATTAGAGACAATCCGTTTGGCTATTCGGGGCTATTCCAAACGGTTGCGAGGGATCATCTATCACCCATGAACAACGCCTGCCGTCGCAGGCGAAACAAAGGGGTTTAGAGATGCTCGACCAGATCAAGGGCCTTCACCACGTCACCTCGATGGCGGAAGACGCCCGGACCAACAACAAGTTCTTCACCAACACGCTGGGTTTGCGCCGCGTCAAGAAGACCGTCAATTTCGATGCTCCCGATGTCTATCACCTCTACTACGGTGACGAGATCGGTACGCCCGGTACGGTCATGACCTATTTCCCGTTCCCGAGAATGGCACGCGGTCGCCCGGGTACCGGCGAAGTCGGTAATACCGTCTTCTCCGTTCCGGAAGGTGCCATTCCCTATTGGACCGACCGCCTCGGCAAGCTTGATGTCGAAGGCCTGAAAGCCGATGAATCCTTCGGCCAGAAGCGCCTGCACTTTGCCGGCCCGGATGGCGACGGTTTCTCGCTCGTCGAGGTCAAGGACGATAATCGTGAGGGCTGGACGCATGGCGGCGTCGATGCCGAACACGCCATTCGCGGCTTTCACTCGGTTGCCATGCGGCTGAGGGACGAGGGTGCCACGGCGGAACTGCTGAAATACATGGGTTACGAGGTGGTCGATACCCATGAAGGCGTCAAGCGGCTCGCCATTCCGGGCGGCAACGGCGCCGACTTCATCGACCTCGAGACCATGCCGAATATCGCTCGCTCGCTGCCGGGCGCCGGCTCGGTCCACCACGTTGCCTTCGCCGTCGAGAACCGCGCAAAGCAGCTCGAAGTGCGCAAGGCGCTGATGGATACCGGCTACCAGGTAACCCCGGTCATCGACCGTGATTATTTCTGGGCAATCTATTTCCGCACGCCGGGCGGCGTGTTGTTCGAAATTGCCACCAACGAACCGGGCTTCAACCGCGATGAGGACACCGCCCATCTCGGCGAGGCACTGAAACTGCCGGAACAGCATGCGCATCTGCGCTCCCTGATCGAGCAGAATCTCGAACCGCTCGACGCGTAAGCGAGAGGTAACGTTATGACCGACACGACCTATGTGCACCGGCTGAAGGCCGGTGCACCCGGAAAGCCTATTCTCTTCACCTTCCATGGTACGGGTGGTGACGAGAACCAGTTCTTCGATTTCGGCAGCCGCCTGTTGCCGGAAGCGACCATCGTCTCTCCGCGCGGCGATGTCTGCGAATATGGAGCGGCGCGATTCTTCCGCCGCACCGGCGAGGGCGTTTACGATATGGCGGATCTCGCCCGTGCTACCGAGAAGATGGCGGTCTATGTCAAAGGCCTCGCTGTTGATCATGGCGCGTCGCATATTCTTGGCCTCGGATTTTCCAATGGCGCGAATATTCTCGCCAACGTGCTGATCGAACACGGCGATCTCTTCGATGCATCGGCGCTGATGCATCCGTTGATACCGTTCCAGCCGCGCGACAATGCAAAGCTGGCGGGCAGCAAGGTGCTGATCACCGCCGGCGAGCGCGACCCGATTTCGTCGGTGCCGGTCACGAGGGCGCTTGCGGATTATTTCACGCGGCAGGAGGCCGAAGTGACACTCGAATGGCACCAGGGCGGTCATGACATCCGCCCCAACGAGATCGAGGCGATCCGCACACTATTCGCAGCTTATGCCTGATCAATGAAAATCGAGCACGGCGGAGGCATCCGCCGTGCTCGGATTATTCCCGGCGGACCGACGGCTTCCGTTTAGCTGCCGAGCATGGCGAGGAACCGCTCCGCTTCCTTCTTCGCAGCCTGCTGTCCCGTTTCATCCAGGTAGTCCGGCCCGCAGAAATGCTTGAGATTCGTCTCATCGGTGCTGTCGAGTTCGCGATGTTTGGAATCGACGATGACGATCCGCCATGCGCATCCGAGAACTTCATCGCGGCTTATCGCCATGTCGCAGCCGGTGCTGAGGCAGAAGGCGACATTTCGCTGGCCCTGATATTGGCCGGCAACGGCATCGTGATAGTCCCGCGGCCAGGTTTCGCGCGTGTGCCGGCAGTTTGCCGGATCGCTGCTTTGGCTGCATTCGGCCTTTGTATTGATGTAGGCTTGCGCAGGTGTCCATAGCGGGCCGTCGGCCAGGCTCACGCATCCGCAGCTCAAAATTCCGGCCAACAATACGTTCAATTTTTAGCCCCCGACTCACCCGTGATTGCAAAATAAAAACCGGCGGCGATGGATACAAGCGACTTTCGTGCCGGCATGTCGTTTAGACGGCGTTCAGCTCGTCATCTTACACGCAGCGACAGCTTCGTCTTATTGCGCCTACCGCCGCTTGTGGGCTTCCTGCTTGCCCGCTAATAGTCGAAGCCTAAAGGGATGGGGGATTCGTCGTGACGCTGGTCGAGCAGCAGCAATATCGCATGGGCGTGATCTATGTGGCGTTTTCCGCCCTGGCATGGTCGAGCTCGGGCCTGTTCGTGCGCTCCATTCACGCCGATCTGATGACCATCCTCTTCTGCCGCGGCATCGTCTCCGGTCTTGGCGTCTTCGCCTTGTTCCTGTTCATCGAGCGCGGCAATGCTTGGCGCATCATCCGCTCGATGCGCGGGCCGTCGCTGGCGGCAACGGTGTTTTCCACGGCGTCGATGATCAGCGGCATCGGCTCGATCTATTACACCTCCGTCGCCGATGCGATGGTGATCTACGCCACCGTGCCCTTCGTGACTGCCGGCGTCGCGTTCCTTTTCATCAAGGAACGTCCGAGCAAGACGACGCTGGTTGCCAGCGGTATTGCGCTTCTTGGTGTCATCGTGATGCTGACCGGCGAGACGGGCGGCGGTGGCAGCTGGCTCGGCAAGCTTCTTGCCGGAATCATGACGCTGACGGTTGCGGCGCTTGCCGTCGTCATGCGCCAGCATCGCGATGTGCCGATGCTGCCGGCAATGGCTGCATCCGCATGGCTTTGCTCGTTCATTACCTTCTGGTTCGCCTCGCCGCTTTTGGTTTCGGGGCATGATCTCGGCCTGATCATCGCCTTCGGCATCGTCCAGAACGCCATGGGCCTCAGCCTATACACCTTCGGTTCGCGGCTCATTCCTGCGGCTGACGCCAGCCTGCTGACGTCGCTTGAAGTGCCGCTGACGCCGCTGTGGGTCTGGATGCTGCTCGGCGAGAGACCGTCGCAGGCAACGATGATCGGCGGACCGATCGTGCTTGCTGCACTCTTCGGCCATATCCTCTTGGAAGTTCGACGGAACAGGGCGGTGGAACCCGCCAAGGCCATCTGACGGCTTGCCCGAAATGGGGTGAAATGCTGAAATCGGCGCGACCACAAGGGAACCGATGCCGATGAAAAAGACCTTCAATCCGCCTTCCGTCCGCCGTCCGTTCGGCAACTACAATCACGGTTTGCTGGTGCCACCCGGTGCGAGCCTTCTGGTGACATCCGGTCAGCTCGGCATTGCGCTCGACGACAGCATTCCGGCCGATATCACCAGCCAGGCGGAGCTGTGCTTCGAAGCGATCAAGGCCATCCTTACGGAGGCCGGCATGGATTTTTCCGACGTGATCCGCATTGCTGGCTTCGTCACCAAACGCGAGGATTTTCCAGCCTATATGGCGGTTCGCGATCGATATACGCTTGATCCCAAGCCCGCCTCGACGCTCATCATCGTCGGCGGCTTCACCCGCCCGGAATTTCTGGTCGAGGTCGAGGTCACGGCGGCGAAGGTGGTATAACAGGGCGGAGGGCGGTCCGGCGCAGCGGGAATGCCATTTGCCGAACCCCACCCGTAGCCCGGAGGTGAACATGGCCCAGAACATTTACGACGATCCGGCTTTTTTCAACGGCTACTGCCAGCTTCGGCGCTCGATCGATGGGCTGGCGGGTGCGGCGGAGTGGCCGGCGATCCGCGCCATGCTTGCCGATATCAAGGGCCTCGATATCGTCGACCTTGGTTGCGGCTTCGGCTGGTTCTGTCGCTGGGCGAGGGAGCAGGGTGCTGCAAGCGTGCTCGGTCTCGACCTCTCGGACAACATGCTGGCCCGCGCCAAGGCGGAAACGACGGATGGCGGCATTTGCTACGCCACGGCGGACCTCGACCATCTGCAGCTTCCGGCCGCGGCCTTCGATCTCGCCTACAGTTCGCTCGCCTTTCACTATATCGAAGATTTCGGCAGGCTTCTCGCAACGATCCATCGGGCGCTGCGGCCTGGTGGCCGGCTGATCTTCTCGATCGAGCATCCGATCTTTATGGCCCCGGCTCGGCCTGATTGGTCAGAAGATGCCGAGGGGCGACAAATATGGCCGCTCGACAGCTATCAGATGGAAGGGCCGCGCATCACGAACTGGCTTGCCGAAGGCGTGGTGAAGCAACACCGCACCATGGCGACCACGTTCAATCTCCTGATCGAAAACGGTTTCACGATCGCCCGTACGGAGGAATGGACGCCGACGGACGAGGATCTTCGCGTCCATCCGGATTGGGCAAGCGATCGTGACCGGCCGATGTTCCTGCTGATATCGACGTTCAAGTAAAATGCGGGCAAAGCCGCATCGGCGATTTGGCAGCGGTTTTAGAACTGCTCCATTTCCCGCTTCACCTTCTCCAGATATCGCCTGCGCGTTTCGTCGGTCGAACGGTTCATGTCGTAGTGCGCGAGAAAGACGACCGGCGCGAAAGGCTTGATCTGCGCGCGCAACACGCGCTTGACGATCTTCTTCGGCGGATTGCCGGCGACAAAGGCGCGGAAGGGATCGGCGCCATAGGTCAGCACGGCGCCGAGTTTGCGGATGTGCTGCAATTTCGAGCGCACTTTGCCGTTGACCAGTTCGAAGGTGACGCCCGGCAGCCAGACGCGATCGAAATAGCCTTTCAGGATCGCTGGAAAGCCGAAATTCCAGACGGGAGTGACGATCACCAAAGCCTCGGCGCGTTGCAGCCGCTCGACATAGGATTTCACCGCCTCGGTATTTTCGGGATAGTCGTGGTAGATCACCCGGTCGTGGCGGGAGAGCACGGGGTCAAAGCCCTCGGCGTAGAGATTGCAGTCGTCGACCTCATGGCCGGCGGCTTTCAGGCTTTCGATTGTCTGCCGATGCAGTGCGGCGCCAAAACTTTCCTCGACCGGGTGCGAATGCAGCACGAGAACCCTCATGAGGCCTCCATGAGGGCGGCGAGGCCTGGGAAGAGATAGTTCTTGCCGGCCTTGAAGTCGAAATCCGGATTGTCCCAGGCAATCATCTTGCCGGGATTGAGCAGGCCCTTCGGATCGGTTTCCTTCTTGAAGGCGAGCTGAACGGTATCCGTCTGCTTCATGCCGCCTTCTTCAAGCGTGTAGCGATGCGGATTGAAGATCGGGCAGCCGTGATCCTGATGGATCTTGATGATCTCCTCGAGCCGGTCCTCGGACGTGTAGCGCACCAGAGGCAGGCCGGAGCACTGGATCTGGCCGTCGAATTTGATGAATTCGAGATGTCCTGGGACCTCGTCTCCGAAGATCTCCACCATCTTCTGTACCTTGGCGACGTGATCGGGGCCGGGATACTGTACCTGCAGATAGGTGATGGTCGGATCGACCTTGATGGCGCGCAGCGTCGTGTGGTTCCAGGCGAGTTCATAGGCATGCGGAATGCCCTTCATGCTCTCGACCTTGTCCGAGCGGAAGGTGATTTCGCCCTTCTGCTGGGTGGTGAAGGCGATGAACGGGTCCATCGAGTGCGGCGCGATCATCAGCGCGACGATCGATTGACCCTGGCGGATATAGGGCTTGTGGCGGGTGAAATACTCGTAAGGGATCGGTGCAGCGATCGGCGCGATTTCCTTGACGAGGATGCCGTTGCACTTGGCCAGCGCGTCGGAGAAGCGCACGGCATCCATGAAGTCGTCATAGGCCACCAGTAGATCGACCCAATCATAGGCCGGTGCGAGCGGCATTTCGATTTCGGTGATGATGCCGTTGGTGCCGTAGGCGTGGCTGACCTTGGTCAGGTCCCAGCCGGTGAGGTCGAGCACGCGCGGCTCGGCCTCCATGGTGACCACGCGCAGGCGCAGGATGTTGCCGATGTCGCGCAAGCCGCCCCAGGTGATCGAGCCGACACCGCCGGAGCCACCGGCGATGAAACCACCGATCGTCGCCGTCTGGGCCGTCGAGGGATGGAAGCGCAGTTCCTGGCCGGAATGGGCCTTGGTCTGGCGGTCGAGTTCGGCAATGACGATGCCCGGCTCGCAGACGACGCGGCCGGGGTGGATTTCCTTGATCTTGTTCATGGCCGCGAGGTTGAGCACGATGCCGCCGGACAACGGCATGGCCTGGCCGTAATTGCCGGTGCCGGCGCCGCGTGGGGTGACCGGCACGTCATGCGCATAGGCCACCTTCAGCGTGCGGATGACCTCTTCCTCGGTCTTCGGCGTGACGACGATATCGGCGGTGACGTTGTCGAGCTGCGCTTTCAGGATCGGCGAATACCAATAGAAATCCCGGCTCTTCTGGCGCACCAGCGCCGGATTATCTTCGATGGCGATGCCTTCGAGTTCTTTTTTGATGAGCTGATAGTCCGGCATGTCAGGCTCCAATAACGGTATCGAGTTCACGGTAGTCCGGCAGGCTGCGGTCGATCACCTTGCCTTTGCGAAGGACGACGCGATCGGACTGCGGACGGGAAAGGAATTCGCTCCAGCGGCGGGCGCTGAAGAGCACGAGATCGGCAGGGTTGCCGATGGCGATGCGGCCGACATCGGATCGGCCGAGAATATCGGCGGGCGATGTGGTGACGACGCGTGCGGCGGTATCCAGCGGATGATCGAGATGCAGGATGCGCACGGCCTCGCGGAAGACTTCGACGGGGTCGAGGTCGCCATAAGCATAGAAGGGATCGCGCGTATTGTCGGAGGCGACGGCCGTCGGGACGCCGGCCGCGGCAAGCTCGTGCAGCA
>JAGWJK010000095.1 GCA_028865845.1 Rhizobiaceae bacterium | reverse complement strand
GCGCTTGCGGTATTCCGCCTCCATGCCGGGATTGAGCCTCATCTTGAAGGCGTGGCGTTCCAGAGGTGCGGTCATTTCGAACTCATGGTCTTGATGCGTTTTGCGACGATAGGCAAGGCGATGGTGATGATCAGAAGCAGGCCGATGAAGATCGACATGACGATGCCGGGCACGTTCAGCAGGCCGAGGCCGAAGGTCACCAGGCCCATGACGAAAGCGGCAATGACGACGCCGCCGATCGTGCCGGATCCGCCGAGAATGGATACGCCGCCGAGCACCACCATGGTCACGACTTCAAGCTCCCATCCGAGTGCGATGGAGGGGCGCGTCGAGCCGAGACGGGAGGTGAGGCAGACGGCGGCAATGCCGCTCATGATACCCGTTAGCAGGAACAGGATGAACTTGACCCGTTCGACCGGAATTCCGGAGAAGCGTGCAGCAAAATCGTTGTTGCCGATCGTGTAGACCTGCCGGCCGAAATTCGTTGCATGCAGCAGGATGGCAAAGGCGATCGCCAGCACGATGAACAGCACAAATTCGAACGAGAACACCCAGAAGACATAGCCCTGGCCGAAATAGGCGAAGGCATCCGGATAATTGCCATAGGCCTGGTCGCCGAGCACGATATAGGAAATACCGCGGAACAGGCTCATCGTGCCGATGGTGACGACGATCGATGGCAGTTTCAGCACCGAAACCAGGAAACCATTGAACAGGCCGCAGATAAGGCCGACGCCGAGGCCGATCGCCACCAGACCGGCGGTGTCGACGCCCACCTGCGCCGCAGCACCCATGGCTGTCGATGCAAGCGCGATGATGGCGGCAACCGAGAGGTCGATCTCTCCGGCGATGACGAGCAGCGCCATGGCAAAGGCGATCATCGCCTTTTCGGTGAAATTGAAGGTCGCATCGGACAGATTGTACGGATCGAGGAAATAAGGCGAGGCGATCGAGTTGAAGATGAAGATCAAGATGGCGACGCCGAGCAACAGTATTTCCCAGCTGGCCAGGATGCGCTTGAACGGCGTGCCGAGGCGATCGGGGATCGCGCGTTTTTCAGTCGGGGTTTCTGAAACGGTGCTCATGCTGCAACCCCATGGCTCGAGGTTTCTTTTGCCGCCTGGTCCCTGAGGATGATGCGGCCGCGATTGCGTTCGCGCCGGGCATTGAAGACGACGGCAAGGATGATGACGGTGCCGGAAATCGCCATCTGCGTGAAGGGCGAAATCCCGATGACGGGGAGCGCGTTCTTGATAACGCCTAGGAACAGCGCGCCGAGCACCGTGCCCGCGACCGTGCCGACGCCGCCGGCAATCGAGATGCCGCCGATGACGCATGCCGCAACGCTATCGAGTTCGAAGCCGTTGGCGATGTCGACATAGGCGACGGCGTAGCGCGATACCCAGAGATAGCCGCTCAATCCGGCAAGCGAGCCGGAAAGGACGAAGGCGAGGAAGCGCGTCCAGCCGACATCGATACCGGCATAGACGGCCGCGACCGGATTGCCGCCGCTGGCATAGGTGGAGCGGCCGAACTGCGTGTAGCGCAGCACGAAATAAACGATCAGCAGGATGGCGATGGCGATCCAGGAAAGGACCGGCAGGCCGATCAGCGGCGTGCGCGGCACGCTCAGGAAATTCGGTGTGAACTGGTGCGCGTTCACCCAGGCGCCGCCGGAGAGCACGAAAGCCATGCCGCGGTAGATGGTCAGCGTGCCGAGGGTCACGACGATCGGTGGAATTTCCAGGGCCCAGACGAGGTAGCCGTTGATGGCGCCGAGAACGGCGCCCATGACGATGGCGGTGACCACCAGAACGATCAGCGGCAGGTCTGGATAGGCAGCGTTCAACATCGCAACCGCCATACCGGTGAAGGCGAGATTGGCGGCGACGGAAAGATCGATCGACTTGGTCAGGATAACCGTCATCTGCGCCAGCGCCAGGATGATCAGGATCGAGGTGTCGTTGAAAATGTTGGCGAGATTGGCCGGCTCGGCGAAGCCCGCCGCGCGCATGGCAAATCCGGCGATCATCACGATGATGATGATGAAGAGCAGCGTTTCCCGCCGTTTCAAGATACGTGGCATGCCGCCCTCCTATGCATTGCCGGTGGCGGCGCGCACCAGCGTTTCCGGCGTTAGCCCGTCGCGATCGTAAAGGCCTGCCGAAAGTCCCTCCTTCATCACCAGCACCCGGTCCGACATACCGAGGATTTCCGGAAGTTCGGAGGAGATCATGATGATGCTCAGCCCTTCGGCGGCCAGCTCGCTGATGAAGCCGTGCACGGCGGCCTTGGAGCCGATGTCGATGCCCTTGGTCGGTTCATCGAGAATGATGATCTTCGGCTGGGTCGCCAGCCATTTCCCGATCACCACCTTCTGCTGGTTGCCGCCCGACAGCGTGCCGACCGGCACGGAAAGGGCGGCCGCACGCAGGTCCAGCCGCTCGGCATATTTGCGGGCAAGTGCGAATTCCTCGGCCGCTTTCAGGAAGCCCTTGCGCGAGGTACGTCCGAGAGATGGCAGCGACATGTTCTGATAGATCGGCATCGGCAGTGCGAGGCCGTGGCGACCGCGCTCCTCCGGCACATAGACGATACCGGCGCGGATGGCGTCCTGCGGCGAGTTAATATGGATTTCCTGGCCGTTCAGGACGAGACGGCCGGACAGCGGCCTGGTGATGCCGAACAGCGACTGGCAGAGCTCGGAGCGGCCGGCGCCAATCAGGCCGTAGATGCCCAGAATTTCGCCGCGGCGCAGCTTGAAGGAAATATCGCGGAATTCGGTGCGGTGACAGTAGTTCTCGACGTCGAGAACGGTCTCGCCGATCGTCACGGCAACCTTCGGAAAGGCATTTTCGACGTCGCGGCCGACCATCATGCGGACGATCTCGTCCTGCGGCGTTTCCTTCAAGCGACCGTGGCCGACGGCGCGGCCGTCGCGGAAGACGGCGAAATTATCGGCGATTTCGTAGAGTTCATCGAATTTGTGGCTGATGAAGAGGATCGCCTTGCCTCTGGCCTTCAGGCCTTCGACGATGCGAAAGAGATCGTCGATCTCTTTGCGGGAGAGGGCGGCGGTCGGCTCGTCCATGATGACGATGCGGGCCTCGATCGACAAAGCGCGGGCGATCGCCACGAGGTGACGCTGCGCGATGGAAAGATCCTTCAGCCGGATCGATGGATCGATGGTGCTTTCAAGCGATTCCAGCAACTGCCTCGCGCGGCTGTTCATCGTCTTCCAGTCGATGGTGCCGAATTTCGTGCGCGGAGCGTGGCCGAGGAATATGTTTTCGGCAACCGACAGCTCATCGAACAGTACGGTTTCCTGATGGATGGCGGTAACGCCGGCGTCGATTGCGGCCTGCGCGTTGGCAAAGGTGGTCGGCTTGCCGTCGACGAGAATCTCGCCTTCGTTCGGACGGTAGATGCCCGTGAGGATCTTGACGAGCGTCGATTTGCCGGCGCCGTTTTCACCGATCAGGGCTGTCACCTTGCCGGGATAAAGCGAAATGCTGACGCGATCGAGCGCCTTCACGCCAGGAAAGATCTGTGAAATGCCGCGCATTTCCAGAATGGCCGTATTGTTGACGGTGGGCGTGCCCATCGGCGGGCGTTGAAGGACTGTTGTCATCAGCACTGTACCGGATAAGTTGATCCCAGTCCCGGCGGCCGAAACCGCCGGGTGGTAGCAAAGTGGGACCTTCGATCAGAAAACCTTGGAGAACTGATCGATGTTCGAAGCGTTGTAGACGAAGGGATCGGCCATGGCGGCTTCGCTGTTTGCGCCAACCTTGATCTTGCCCATGCGGCCGGCATTGATCTCGCTGCCCGGCTTGCCGTCGGTTTCACCCTTGACGAGGCGGTAAGCGATCTGCGTTGCGGAGTAGCCGAGGTCGATCGGGTTCCAGATCGCGAATTCCTTCGTAGCGCCAGACTTGATCGCGCCGGCCATTTCGGACGGCAGGCCGAGGCCGGTCACGTAAACCTGACCGATCTTGCCGGCATCCTTGACAGCCTGCGAAGCGGCAAGCACGCCGACGGTCGTCGGAGCAACGATGACCTTGACTTCCGGATGCGAGGTCAGGAGGCCCTGGGCTTCACGATAGCTCTTGTCGGAAAGGTCATCGCCGTAAACGGTGGTCACCAGGTTGAGGCCCGGGAAGTCCTTCAGCTGCTTCTTCATCTCGCCGATCCAGATGTTCTGGTTGGTCGAGGTGGTGGTCGCAGACAGGATGGCGAAATCGCCCTTGCCGCCATCGAGATGATCCTTGGCGAGCGTCAGGCACATCTTGCCGATCAGCTCGTTAGAAGACGGGTTGAGCTGCAGGATGCGACCGGCCGGAGCCACGCCGGAATCCCAGGAGATGACCTTGATGCCGCGCTGCGTCGCCTTTTTCAGGGCAGGAACGACGGCGTCCGGATCGTTGGCGGAGATGGCGATCGCGTCAACGCCCTGGGCGATCAGCGAGTTGATGACTTCGATCTGGCCTTCTGCCGTCGTCGAGGTCGGGCCGGTATAGATGACCTGCACGCCGCCGAGTTCCTTGGCTGCTTCCTGGGCACCCTTGTTGGCGGCTTCGAAGAAGCCGTTGCCGAGCGACTTGACCACGAGGCCGATCTTGATGTCCTTCGCGCTTGCGGTGCTCGCCATCAGCGCCACGGTCAGCGCCACGCCGACCGCCAATTTCTTTACAATATTCATGTCTCTTCCTCCCAAAGTTGATAGGCTACGCTTACCCCCGCCATAGTCGCGCGCTCTTATGCGACCGACGAGGAATCCTCCCTCTCGGCCTGCGCGGTGACGCTGGTAATGATCAGCGTTACGCCCGCATCCTCGATCATCCGCACGGATTCTTCCGAAATTCCGTCGTCGGTGATAATGGTCGTCACCTGCTCGAGCGGGCACAGGATCAAGCTCGAACGGCGATGAAATTTGCTGCTGTCGACCATGACGACCAGTTCGTCCGCCTGGCGCATGAGTTTCTGTTCGCTTTGAATGATCAAAGCGTCGGCTTCCATGACGCCGAGTGGGCCGACGCCCTGCGCGCCGATGAACATGCGGCGCGCATAGAAATTGCGCGTAGTGTCGTTGTCGAACGGCGACAGGATCAGGCTCTGCTCGCGGTAGATCGCGCCGCCCGGGATCGTCACGGTGTTTTTTGAATGCTTGACCAGATGTTCGGCGATCGCGAAGGAATTGGTCATGACCTGCAGGCGATAGCCCGAAATATAGTGCACGAGCTGGAACGTCGTCGTGCCGCCATTGATGATGATGGCGTCACCTTGACCGCACAATTCGGCGGCCTTGCGCGCAATTGCGCGTTTCCTATCGATATTGACGGCTTCCGACACTCGGAATGGACGTCCGGCCAAATTGCCGAGCTGCGGAGGATGGATCGATTCTGCGCCGCCGCGTACGCGGCGGATCTTGCCCTGGACATGGAGAGCGGCGATGTCACGACGGATGGTCGCCTCGGAGGCCTCGGTCAATTCAGAAATATCCTGAATCGTCACCACAGGTTTTTCCTGTACGGCGCTCAAAATGATGCGATGGCGTTCACGTTCGTGCATCGGGTTCCTCCTGCTTGGGTTATTTCGCAATTGTGACAAGGTGTCAATCATAAACGATCATAAACTTTCATATTGCATCGCAGCATTATCAAATTTGATCGTTTTCGATTGACAAGGCGACTGGGCGTGAGCGATATCCTGATCGTAAAGGACGTCGCCGGCATCTCGTTTCGGTGCGTCCGCAAGCGAAGATCTTATGGGAGGATGACATGGCAGCCGAAGTCCAGCTTCTGCAAAACCGTTGGGATGACGCACACGCGGCCGGCCTCGATGAGCCTGGCAAGCTGCTTTATCGCTCGAATCTGCTGGGTGCAGACAAGCGTATCACCAACTACGGCGGCGGCAATACGTCTGCCAAGGTCATGGAAACCGATCCGCTGTCGGGTGAAAAAGTCAAGGTTCTTTGGGTCAAGGGTTCCGGCGGCGACGTCGGCACGATCAAGCTCGACGGCTTTGCCACGCTTTACCAGGACAAGCTCGAAAGCCTGAAGAGCATCTACAAGGGTGTTTCGGATGAGGACCGCATGGTCGGTTTCCTGCCGCACTGCACCTTCAATCTCAACGCCCGTGCTGCATCGATCGATACGCCGCTGCACGGTTTCGTACCGTTCACGCATGTCGACCACATGCATCCTGACGCGATCATCGCGATTGCCGCCTCCAAAAATTCCCGTGAGCTGACCCGCGAAATCTTCGGCGACGAGATCGGCTGGCTTCCCTGGCGCCGCCCCGGCTTCCAGCTCGGCCTCGATCTCGAAGCCTTCGTGAAAGCGCATCCGACTGCCAAGGGCGTCGTGCTCGAAAGCCATGGTCTCTTCACCTGGGCCGATGATGCCAAGGCCTGCTA
The DNA here is from genome assembly GCA_028865845.1 of Rhizobiaceae bacterium. Lineage (GTDB taxonomy): Bacteria > Pseudomonadota > Alphaproteobacteria > Rhizobiales > Rhizobiaceae > Rhizobium. The sequence continues at coordinate 3,356 of JAGWJK010000095.1, read as the reverse complement.
CGAGCTGACGGTTGCGATCATCAACAAGGCCATCCAGTGGTTTGCCGCGAAAACCGAGGGCAAGACCATCTTCGGCGGTGCGGTCGCTGAGAGCCTGCCGCAGGCGGAGCGCCGCGCGATTGCCGCCAAGCTGATGCCGGAAATTCGCGGCCGAATCGGCAAGGCCGAGCGCAAGCTTGGGCATTTCGACGATCAGGATGCCGTGCTCGAGTTCGTCAATTCCAAGGATCTGCATCCGCTTGGCGCCCTGGGCACGAGCTGCCCGGATCACTTCCTGCGCACCAAGATTCGCCCGTTGATCGTCGATTTCGACCCGGCAAAGCCGGATGCCGATGCTGTCGTCGCCGGTCTCGACAAGGCGCTGGAAGAGTATCGCGCCGACTACGCACGCTATTACAACGACTGCAAGCACGACAATTCGCCCGCCATGCGTGATCCGAACCCGGTGATCTTCCTGGTGCCGGGCGTCGGCATGCTGTCCTTTGCCCGCGACAAGGCGACGGCGCGCATTGCCGGCGAGTTCTACGTCAACGCCATCAACGTCATGCGCGGCGCCTCGACGGTTTCCGAATATCAGGGCCTGCCGGAACAGGAAGCCTTCGACATCGAATACTGGCTGCTGGAAGAAGCAAAGCTGCAGCGCATGCCGAAGCCGAAGAGCCTTGCCGGCCGCATCGCTTTCGTCACCGGCGGCGCCGGCGGCATCGGTCGCGCGACGGCAGCCCGGCTGGTGGGCGAGGGCGCCTGCGTCGTGCTTGCCGATATCGATCAGGAAGCGCTCGAAAACACGCAGGCCGAATTCGTCAAGAAATACGGTGCTGACGCCGTGCGCAGCGTGCGCCTCGACGTGACCAAGGAAGATGTCGTGATCTCCTCCTTCGCCGAAGCCTGCACGGAATTCGGCGGTCTGGACATCCTGGTCTCGAACGCCGGCATCGCGTCGTCGGCGCCGATCGAAAGCACCGAGCTTTCGATGTGGAACCGCAATATCGACATTCTCGCGACGGGCTATTTCCTGGTGTCGCGCGAAGCGTTCCGGCTGTTCCGCCGACAGAATCTCGGCGGCAACGTCGTCTTCGTCGCTTCGAAGAACGGTCTTGCCTCGTCGCCGAATGCTGCCGCCTATTGCACGGCCAAGGCCGCCGAAATCCATCTGGCGCGTTGCCTGGCGCTCGAAGGAGCGGATGCCGGCATTCGCGTCAACACGGTCAACCCCGATGCCGTCCTGCGCGGCTCGAAGATCTGGAACGGCGAATGGCGCGAACAGCGCGCCGCTTCCTCGAAGATCGAAGTGGATGAGCTTGAGGAACATTACCGCAAGCGTTCGATGCTGAAGCTCAATGTCTTCCCGGAAGACATTGCCGAGGCCATCTACTTCCTCGCCTCCGATCTCTCCGCCAAGTCGACCGGCAACATCATCAACGTCGACGCCGGCAACGCGCAGAGCTTCCCGCGGTGATATAGCACTTCCCTTCTTCCAGCGGGGAGAAGGTGGCCCGAAGGGTCGGATAAGGGGGCGCGGCAAGCGCGGTTCTATCTTTCGCTTGCGCTCAAGATGGTCGTCGCTGCGCTCCTTACCCCCTCATCTGCCCGTTGGGCATCTTCTCCCCGCTGGGGAGAAGAGGGAGCCGGAGGCTTCAGACACCACTATTTCGAATGACGTATCTGGGAGGAAAGAATGGTCGAGTTCAGAATTGCGCCGGAGTTGGTCGCCGACGAAAACGACAAGCGCGCTGCCGCGCTGAAATCGGAATATGAGGCGCTGGGCGCTGCGCTGTCACGCCGGGGCGTCGATATCGAAGCAGTCACTGCCAAGGTCGCGGAGTTCTTCGTCGCCGTTCCCTCCTGGGGTGTCGGCACCGGAGGCACGCGCTTTGCCCGCTTCCCTGGAACGGGCGAGCCGCGCGGCATCTTCGACAAGCTCGACGACTGCGCCGTCATCCATCAGTTGACGCAGGCAACGCCGACGGTTTCGTTGCATATTCCGTGGGACAAGACCGATGTGAAGGAGTTGAAAGCCAAGGGCGATGCGCTCGGCCTCGGCTTCGACGCCATGAATTCCAACACCTTCTCCGATGCACCGGGGCAGGCGCATTCCTATAAATACGGATCGCTCAGCCACGTCGACGCCGCAACACGTGCCCAGGCGGTGGAGCATAATCTCGAATGCATCGAGATCGGCAAGGCGATCGGTTCGAAGGCCCTGACGGTCTGGATCGGCGACGGCTCGAATTTCCCGGGCCAGAGCCATTTCACCAAGGCGTTCGAACGCTATCTCGCCTCGATGGCCGATATCTATAAGGCATTGCCGGATGATTGGCGGTTGTTCTCCGAACATAAGATGTATGAGCCTGCCTTCTATTCGACGGTCGTCCAGGATTGGGGCACGAACTATCTGATCGCGCAGACGCTTGGACCGAAGGCTTTCTGCCTCGTCGATCTCGGCCACCATGCGCCGAACACCAATATCGAGATGATCGTCGCCCGCCTCATTCAGTTCGGCAAGCTTGGCGGCTTCCACTTCAATGATTCGAAATATGGCGATGACGATCTCGACGCCGGCGCGATCGAACCCTATCGCTTGTTCCTCGTTTTCAACGAGCTGGTCGATGCCGAGCACCGCGGCGTGAAGGGTTTCCACCCTGCCCATATGATCGACCAGTCGCACAACGTGACCGATCCGATCGAAAGCCTGATCTCCAGCGCCAACGAAATTCGCCGCGCCTATGCGCAGGCCCTGATTGTCGATCGCAAGGCGCTCTCGGGCTATCAGGACACCAACGACGCCCTGATGGCCTCGGAAACGCTGAAGCGCGCCTATCGCGCCGATGTCGAGCCGATCCTCGCCGAGGCCCGCCGTCGCACCGGCGGTGCCATCGACCCGATCGCCGCCTATCGTGCCAGCGGCTATCGCAAAAAGGTCGCGGGCGAGCGCCCGGCTTCGGTAGCCGGTGGCGGCGGAATTATCTGATGGACTATAGTTCCGGTGGATCTGCAAACGGATCGCGCGAACGCACATCCATCAGCTTGAAGTGTCTCAGGTTTCTCGTGAGGACGAGATAGTCGTACCGGAGTGCCGTTGCGGCTATTGCGGCATCTTCAAAGCCGGGATCGCCGCCGCGACCGACTGCCTGATCGAACAGCCTGCCGGCGAGGCGGGCTGTTGCGATATCGAGGGGCAGGATATGCTCTCCATAAAGGTGGAGGGTGAGTTCAAGCCACTCGGCGAGCAAAGTCGCTTTCTTGCTAGCACCCGTTCGTTGCGCCTTTGCAATGCCGATTTCTATTTCGGCGATACTTATGGTTGATAAAAAGCACTGGTTGGCGTGGGCCGCAATCCATACTCGGAATGCCTG
>JAGWJK010001148.1 GCA_028865845.1 Rhizobiaceae bacterium | reverse complement strand
GAGCCATCCTTCTCCCTGCGCGTCGTTTCCGCCGCAACCGGAGAACCGACGACTGTCGTCGGGGACGTCATCAAGGTGGGTGAGCGGACGGTGCGCACGGATACCGGCTATCTGATGCCGCTTTCCTTTTACGGTCCGCGCGGCACGATCCGTACCATCGGCGCCAGCGCCGCGCTGAACGGGCAATTGCCTGTGGATGCGATCAAAGACCATATCGTCGTCATCGGCGCGACCGTCACCGGCGGCGGAGATGTCTTTCCGACGCCATTCGATCCGGTCCTGCCGGGTGTCGAGGTCATCTCCACCTCCATTACACATCTGATGGCGGGCGACGGGCTGGTGCGCGATCGCTCCGTGCGTATCGCCGATTTCTGCTTTGCCGTCGGTCTGCCGCTCGCCCTCGTCGGGCTGCTCGCCTGGCGTCGCAGCACGATCGGCCTGATCATGTCGCTCTGCGTCATTCTTGCCTGGTTGGCGGTCAACCTCAGCGCGTTCAAGCATGGCATTTGGCTGAGCGCCACCTTGCCGATCGCGGCCGCCATGCCGCCGGCGCTGCTGTTCGGCGCCGCACAGCTTTGGCTCGGTCGCAACAGAGCCAAACATTTCGAGCTGCAAAGCGAGCGGCTGCAGCGCATCCAGGCGCCGGGGCTTGCCGAACATCTTGCCCGCGATCCGGGCTTCCTTGCCCAGCCGGTGAGGCAGGAGGCCGCGGTCGTCTTCATCGACCTCAATGGCTTTACCGGATTGAGCGAGGCGATCGGCCCGACGGCGGTGCGCGACCTGCTCAACGGCTTCTACGATCTCGTCGACGAGGAGGTGACGGCGAGTGGCGGCGCGATCACCAGCTTCATGGGTGATGGCGCCATGATCCTCTTCGGCCTGCCGCAACCGAAACGCGACGACCCCGGCAATGCGGCGCGCTGTTGCGTGCGCCTTGCCGCGCGCATGCGCGACTGGCTGTCAACGCTGCCGGAGGCGATCTCTTCGCGCATCGGCTTCAAGATCGGCGCGCATTTCGGCACGGTGGTCGCATCGCGGCTCGGTGGCGGCGACCATCAGCAGATCACCGCGACCGGCGATACCGTCAACGTGGCGAGCCGCCTGATGGAAGTCGCCGCCCGCAACGGCGCCGAGATCGCCATCAGCAACGATCTGCTGCAATCGGCAGGGCAGGACAGCGACCTCCACCGGGAGGGCATTATCGACGGGCCGACGGAAACGACGTTGCGCGGCCGCGCCGGCTCGCTCGCCGTCTGGTTCTGGCGAAGCCGGGCGGCGTGAGCCGACGCGCTTGCTGTCGGCCACGCCGCTGATGCGCTGCGATCCTCAGCAGAGCGCTTCGTCGTCGCTTGGCGCGTCGGCTCGAACCAAGGCATGGCTCAGGTCGAACGCTTCGAACATCTTCTCGAAGCGTGGCGAGCCGCGCAGCGAATCCAGGTCCGAATCGTTCCTGAACCAGAGCACCTGATAGGCGGAGCTCAGCGGCAGCAGTCTCTCCAGCAGGTCCAATGCCGCCTCGCTATCTCCAAGAACGGCATAGGCGCAGGCGACGTTGTACTGCGCGCAGATGTCGTCCGGATCGATCGTCAATGCGCGCGCCGCCCATTCCCGGGCACGTCCGGCTTCGCCGAGATGCGCAAGCGCGATCGCTCCGCGATGCGCAGGTCCGGAGTTCTCCGGATTGAGATCGAGTGCCTGTTCCGCCCGCTCGATGCCGATCCTTGCCCAGCGCTCCGATTGCTCTTCGTTCCCAAGGGAACGGAAAGCGCTGATCAGATGTACCGGCGACAGATAGTCGTCGGTGCGGATATTGGCGGCACGCTCGAAATACTGGACCGCCTCCGCGAACCGGCCATGCATGAACAGATAACGACCGAAGTGAAAGTTCGCCTCGTAGAGATTCGGCTGTAGAGCGAGCGCCCTTGCAAAAGACGCGGTCGCCTCCTCGTCCTGTCCGTTCTGATGCAATACCAGGCCGTGCGACGCATAGGCTTCGGCGAGATAGGGATCCAGCTCC
>JAGWJK010001147.1 GCA_028865845.1 Rhizobiaceae bacterium | reverse complement strand
GTCGATTTGCCGGAGCCGCTTTCGCCGACGATGCCGATGACTTCGCCCGGATAGAGCGTGAAGGAAATGTCCTTGCAGGCGGCGACATCGCCGAAGGTCTTGGAGATGCCGTTGACGCGCATCAGCGGCGCGCGGCGGAGTGTTTGAACGGCAGCCATCACGCCGGCTCCTTTCCGGTTTCGTTGAGTGAGGTCAGCGCCAGGGCCGCCGGATTGCCGCCCTCGGGCCCGACATGACCTTCGGCGCGGCGCGTGGTGCAATGATCGGTATCCGAGCAGACGAACATGCGGCCGCCCTTGTCGTCGGTGACGACTTCGTCGAGATAGCTGTCGGTTGCGCCGCAAAGCGCGCAGCAGCTCTTCCAGCTCTGCACCTTGAAAGGATGATCGTCGAAATCGAGGCTGCGCACCGTCGTGTAGGGCGGTATGGCGTAGATGCGTTTTTCACGTCCGGCCCCGAAGAGCTGGATCGCCGCATTGTGCGTCATCTTCGGATTGTCGAATTTCGGGATCGGCGTCGGCGACATCAGGTGCCGACCGTTGACCATTACCGGATAGCTGTGTGCCGTGACGATCTGGCCGAAGCGGGCGATGTCTTCGTAAAGACGGACCTGCATCAGGCCGTATTCGGCATAAGCGTGCATCTTGCGCGTTTCGGTCTCCCGCGGCTCGAGGCCGCGCAGCGGTTCGGGTTGCGGCACCTGGTAGACCAGGATCTGGCCCTCGGTGAGTGGCGTTTCCGGCACGCGGTGGCGGGTCTGGATGACGGTCGCTTCCGAGGTCGTTTCGGTGGTCTCGACACCGGCGACGCGCGTGAAGAACCGGCGGATGGAGACGGCATTGGTGGTATCGTCAGCCCCCTGGTCGATGACTTTCAGCACGTCATCCGGTCCGATGACGCTTGCCGTCACCTGAATGCCGCCGGTGCCCCAGCCATAGGCGAGCGGCATTTCACGGCCACCGAAAGGCACCTGATAACCGGGCACGGCGACAGCCTTCAGAATGGCGCGGCGGATCATCCGTTTCGTCTGTTCGTCGAGATAGGCGAAGTTATAGGCATCCGCGCCTTTGGCCCTCTCTGTGGTATTTTCCTGGTTGTTCGTTTCTTGGGCCGCGCTCATTCGGCTGCCTCCTTGGTTTGGCGAGCCTCGAACTCCGCGCGTAATCCACGCAGTAGCTGAAGGTCGCCCTGGAAATCGACATAGTGGGGAAGTTTCAGGTGCGAGACGAAGCCCGCCGCCTCGACGTTGTCGGTGTGGTAGAGAACGAATTCCTCATCCTGCGCCGGATACTGGGCCATTTCACCCAGCTCGCGGCAGCGCAGCGCCCGGTCGACCAGCGACATCGCCATGGCCTTTCGCTCGCTCTTGCCGAGTGCGAGCCCATAGCCGCGGGTAAATCGCGCCGCTTCCGTCTTCGAGCCGCCGAAATGGTTGATCATCTGGCACTCGGAGACGACGATGTCGCCTATCTCGATGGCGAAGCCCAGCTCTTCCGGCACGAATTCGACCGGCACTTCGCCCATGCGGATTTCACCGACATAGGGGTGGCTGCCGCCATAACCGCGCATGGTGGAATAGGCGAGCGCGGTGAGGAAGCCCTCATCGCCGCGCGTTAGGTTCTGCAGCCGCTGATCGCGGTTTGCCGGGAATGCCATGGGCTGGCGCGTCAGGTCGTAGACCGGCTCGCCTTCGCGCACCGGGATCTCATGCTCCATGAAATCCTCCTGTCCGACGATATCAGTGACGCGAGGCATGGAGGCATCGAGCGGTTGGTTGGCGATTTCCGCCTGCGGCGCCGGCGCGTCCGTTTCCATCAGGTCGAAGTCGAGCAGGCGATGGGTATAGTCGTAGGTCGGGCCGAGGACCTGGCCGCCCGGCAGATCCTTGAAGGCCGCCGAAATACGGCGCTCGATGTTCATGGCCGCGGTGTCGATCGGTTCGGCTATGCCGATGCGCGGCAGGGTCGTGCGAAAGGCGCGCAGCAGGAACACCGCTTCCACCACGTCGCCCTGCGCC
>JAGWJK010001146.1 GCA_028865845.1 Rhizobiaceae bacterium | reverse complement strand
CATAACGAGGCTGAAAAAGAGACTTAGCCTTAAGTACGTCTTCGGAATTTGCATCTTTTTGACCCAAAATTGATGGAATATGCAATCGGCAAGTACGGGTCACCAGCTTGTAGCCGATCCGGCCCCGCAATTAAGTTGAATATCGGAGAGGGCAAGGGAGCGCATATATCACTTGATATATCGGGTCGTCTTTTCCGAAGGTAACCGCTTGCAAGCACACGATGGGGTGGCTTGCGACCGGATATCGTCTTTGGCTCGCTTGCCAAGACGCCCCGCTTCAGATTGCTCTGGATAGGAAATGAACTGACGACCCCGTATTGTGCGGGCTGTTGAATGCCGTGCCAGCCTCACTCCCATTGCGGTTTCGCGATGGCCTAAATTTCCTTCAAAATAACCAAAAATTTCACGCGCTGGTCCCCGCGGAGGAGGGTCGCCGTCAGGGGGAAGGCAGGATCAAATCAGGACGGACTTGAACAGATCGCACACGGTTTGGGGGAACTTTGTAAGATCCCTGCCAGAATCTGAATATGGTCACGCGGCTAGACAGGCAGCTTCTCTAACGCCGAAAGAAGCGCCGACGCTTCCCAAAACAACCTTGCAACGGCTTCTTTTTGGTATATGGTCTAAACAACAAACCATAAAAGTGGGAACGCATGCTCAACGACCTGGATCGCGCAATTGATGCGCATCGGGAGGCTGTATTTGCCTTTCTGGAGGATCTTGTTCGCGCGCCGAGTACCGTCGGCGCGGAACAGGCAGCGATGCAGATTTTTGCCCGACAGGCCGAAGCCCTCGGACTGGACGTCTGCCGGCTTCCTTTCCCTAATTCAACAGTGACCGACGCCCGGGCCGGTGTCACGCCACCCACCAGCCTCCTCACTCCTGACCGCTACCAAGTACTGGCCACCACGCCTGGCGAAGGTGCTCTGACGCTGTTGCTCAACGGCCATATGGACGTGGTACCGGCGGATTCGCCGGAACTCTGGACCACGCCGCCCTTCGAACCTTCCCGCCGAGGCGGCAGGCTTTATGGCCGCGGCGCGGTAGACATGAAGAGCGGTTTTGCCGTGGGCATGCTGGCGCTTAAGGCATTGCACGATGTTGCGCCCGACCTTTTTGCGAAAAGACGGCTTGGCTTCGTCGCGGTGGTCGAAGAGGAATGCACCGGCAACGGCACGCTGCTGTCCATCAGCGAGCATGGAGTCACCGCCGACGAAGTGGTGTTGCTGGAGCCGACGGATCTCGGTCTGCTCCTGGGCGGCGTGGGGATTCTTTGGATCGACATAAAGATCGTTACGGAGGCAGGTCATGCCCATTCCGCCACCACGGTCAATGCCATCGATCTCGGCATGCGGCTTGTGACGGGGCTGCGCCGCTGGGTAGACCAACTGCATCGAACCGATCCGGAGCCGAATATCGGCTCCAACGAGCGGGCCTACAACATCAATCTCGGTAAAGTCGCGGCTGGCGACTGGACCTCCAGCGCCCCGGCGACTGCGACGCTCGGCGTTCGCATCGGCTTCCCGCGCGGCTGGACGCCGGACGAGGCGGAAGCCCGCATCCGTGCGGCGATCACCGATACGGTCGAAGCCGATCCGGATTTCTCGATCAAGCCGATCGTGACGCTCAGCGGCTTCCGCGCCAAGGGTCATTTCATAGAGCGCGACACGGCGCTCGTGCGCGATCTCACGCGGGCGCACGCCCAGGCGCATGGTGCGCCGCCATCTGCCTTCATGCTCGGAAGTACCTCGGATGCCCGCGTTTATCTCCAAGATTATGGCATCCCCGCCGTCTGTTATGGCGCTCGCGGCGCCAACCTGCATGGTGTCGACGAATATGTCGAGCTATCGAGCATCGTCGATGCCGCACGTACGCTGGCGCGCTTCCTCTTGATCCGGTTCGACGACAAGGGGGCAAGATGACGCCAAGCGACGGGGTCATGCACGATACGACGGAAGCGGAAGACAGGCACCTCGGTGCGCCCATCATCGGCCGCCGCATCGCCGAAGACGTGATCG
>JAGWJK010000094.1 GCA_028865845.1 Rhizobiaceae bacterium | reverse complement strand
CCTGCTTCAGCGCAAGCGCCGCCAGTTCGCGGTCGTAAAGCGAGCCTTCGGTCATGACGCGGTCGACGGCAAGGCCGAGCTGGCTTTCGATCTGGCTGACCGAAAGTTCCGCTTCCGACGTATCGCCGCGGCGTTCCTCGGCGATCAGCTTGTGGGAGTTCAAAATGGCGCGTTCGCCGCCTTTGACTGCAACATACATCGGATTATTCCTCCACCCGGATGCCGCGCGGCAGGCCGATGATCTCGTTGCCGGCGACGAAAAGCACATCGACGCCCATCGGGTAGAGCCCGTGATTGTCGTCCCAGTCCTGCCAGAAGCCGTCATGCAGCCCATCGATGCCGCAGGTTACGGCGTGCTGGATGCCAGGCCCGGTCCAGCGCCTCAGCTGTCCCGAGGTCAGTGACGGGACCTGCAGGATAAGGGTGCAGGACGTGTCCGGATATTTGTCTTCCCCGAACGAGAAGGCCGACAGCGGCGGCATGTCCGATGGGTTCGTGACGATGGCGAAACGTGCCTCTGTGGTCTTGGCAACGAGCGGCGAGCCGGCATGGAAACGGATATAGTTCGCAGCCGCCGATGCCCGATCGAGGTCGAGCCACACAGGCGTTTCGACATCGAGCAGCGTCAGCGCAACCGCCGTCGTTGCCGGCATCAGAAGTTCGGGCACGTCGTGAAGGCGGTCGAGCGTCTGGACGCGGCCCGGATAGGCCGTCCCGTCGAGAATGGCGCGGAAGGTCGCCTGCGAATCGAAGATCGGCGTGGCAAAACCCGGCTTCAGGTCTCTTGTGTCGATAGCGACGCTCATTTCTTGTTCTCCGCGCGCACCATGGTGAAGAATTCGACTTTGGTGGAGGCGGCCTTCAGGCTCTTCTGCCGCCGCCGCTCAGCCTGCTTGATCTCCAGCCGATCGATGATCGAGGCTGCTGCACCGGAATCGTGATCCGGGCGCTGCATCAGAGCGTCGAAAACCGCCGCAAGTTCCGCCTGTCTCGTGTCGCGGCCCTGGACGAAGGCATAGCCGGCCGTGCCGTCCGATAGCCGCAGGGCGCAGCGCGTCATGCTCATCTCGGTCATGTTGAAGGCATCGCCGGTACCGCCGGCGCGGGCCTGAACCATCACGAGTCCGACCTCGGGCTGCCGCAGCCACTCATAGGTCGGCTGGTCGCCAAGCGTGCCCCATGCCTCTTCCAGATCCTTGCGCCCGGCGCGGGCAAGGATGCCCATCCAACGTCGGCGATCCGCATTGTCGCCGGGCGTCCCGGCCTCTCTGTCCTGTCTCACGTCTTGCACTATCTCACCTCGGGCAAAGCCGGTTTGCAGTCGCTGCTCGACATCGGAAACCGCCGTTTTCGACGGCGGTGGACGAGCTGGAACCGCCAACCTAATGTAACAAAGGTCCGTACCTTAAATTCGCAGTACGGACCTTTACAGATCCTCTATTTCACCCTTATGACGATGGGCCAGATGAATTCGGCGGGTTGAATACCGCCCGATGAAACTGGCCCGATGGCCGCGCGCAAAGGATCGGAAACATGGCTTCCACGGCAGAAACCGGCGGCATCAGAACCGGCGAGGGCCAGGAACGCGGCCGGCTGTGGCGCAGTGTCGCGTCTTCGCTGCGGGAAGACATTCGCAGCGGCAAGCTGATCGCCGGCATGCAGCTGATGACGGAGCTCGATATGGCCGGCCATTTCGACGTCAGCCGCTTCACCATCCGCCGCGCGCTCGCCGAATTGGAGAAGGAAGGCCTGATCCGTATCGAGCATGGCCGCGGTCTGTTCGTCGCCGAGGACGCCATTCCCTACGCGCTTGGAGAGCGGACGCGCTGGACGGAAAATATGAGCCGCGCCAGTCTCGAAAGTCAGCGCCGCATCCTTACGAGCTCCATCGAAGAGGCCGATCTCGCCACCCAGCGCAATCTCGACCTGCCGCGCGGGGCAGAGGTGGTTGTCATTGATTCCATGGGCGAAGTCGGCGGCCGTCCGCTCAGCATGGCGCGCAGCTACTTTCCCGCCGATCGTTTTCGTGGCATCGACGAATTGCTGCGACAGAACCCGTCGCGTACGGCCGCATACCGCTCCTTCGGCATCGACGACTACAAGCGCAAGAGCACCCGCATCATCGCGCGGCTGCCAAGCGTGCGCGAAGCGAAGACGCTGAAACTGCCGAAGACCCGGCCGGTCATGGAAATCCACAAGGTGGATATCGACGCCGATGGACGGCCGATCTCGTTCGGCATTTCCTGCTTTTCCGGCGACCGCGTCCAACTCGTTATCGAATAGCTCGAGAATCCGCTTGACTTAATTGTCATGACAACTGATTGTCATGACAATCATGTGGAACGAAACCGAACTCACCTCCGGACCGCTGCCTTTATGGTGGCAAATCGCCGACCGCCTGCGCCGAGCGATCGAGCACGGCGAATTCAAAGCCGGCGACGCCCTGCCGTCCGAAACGCAGCTTAACGAAGCTTTCGGTGTCAGCCGCACCACCGCCCGCGCCGCCCTCGACAAGCTCGAGCAGGAAGGCCTGATCTTCCGCAAGGCGGGCAGGGGATCGGTCGTGCTCGATCCGAAGGTGGAGCAACCGCTGAGCCGCCTGTCCAGCTTTGCCGAGGATATGCGCCAGCGTGGCCTCAGCGCCAGTTATCACACCTACGGCATCGCAGCGGAGGCCGCACCCTCGGATGTGGCCCAGGCGTTCGACATTGCCGAGGGTACGCCCGTTCTCCACATTATCAGGTTGCTGAAGGCCGATGGCTTGCCGATGGGCATGTCGCATTCCTGGCTGCATCCTGATGTTCTCGGTAACAAGACGCCGCCGCAACAGGCCGATCTCAACAGTCGCTCGCTCTATGACTGGCTGGAAACCAATTGTGGCGCCCGCATCGTCGGCGGTTCGGAGACGATCGAAGCCGCGGTTACGGATCGGCGGCTGTCGCAGCAGTTGGAGATCCCCCTTGGGTCGGCGGTTCTCGTCGCCCGGCGCATCTCGCGCGGCACCAACCGTCAGCCCATCGAATATGCCGTCATCTCCTATCGCGCCGACCGCTACCGCTTCACGATCGATCTGGTGCGGCAATGACGACTGCGCCGATGAAGAGCTCGAATACGGGAAAAATTCTCTTCGTCGGCGATGTCAGCCTCGACCTGACGATGGTCGCCGATCATGTGCCGGCACCGGATGAAAAGGTGCACGCGGACCAGACGGTGGAGGCGCCGGGCGGCGTTGTTGCCAATGCCGCTGTTGCCTGCGCGCGCAGCGGGGCAAAGGTCGGCGCCTTGCTGCCGATGGGCTCCGACACCGCGGCGTCTGTCATTGCGATGGGGTTGCGAGACGAGGGCATCGAACTTCAGGTCGAGACCGTTCCCGGACGGACCTGCCGCGCCGTCGTCATCGTCGAGCCGCATGGCGAAAAGCGGTTGCTGCTCGATCCTGGCGTGTCGATGTATCCTTCGCGGCAGGCAATCGAGGCGCTCGATCTCTCGCGGGTCGCATGGGTCCATACCGCCATTTATGGCGAGGCTGCGGATGTGCTGGTCGAAAGATGCCGCGCAGCCGGCATTCCCTGGTCGCTCGATCTCGAGCCGGCCTCGTTTTCGACCGGTATCGAGACGGTTGCGCCGCTGATCGATGGGGCCGCCATTCTGTTCTGCAACGATCGCGCTGCTGTCGCAATCGGCCCCGAAGCGCCCGCGCGACTGCTTGCGCTCGGCGCAAAGGCCGTCGTTCGGACGATGGGGCCGCAGGGTGCGGGCTTCTTCGCGGCCGGGGTGGAACGTCGTGCCGCAGCGCCACTGCTGGACAAGATCGTGGATACGACCGGCGCCGGCGATTGCCTCGCCGGCTGGTTTATCGGCGAAACGGTTGGGGGCGCATCGCCGCAAGCGGCGCTCGAAGCCGCGGTTGCCGCCGCCAGCCTCAGTTGCCGGGCGCTCGGCGCTCAGAATTCCTACCCTACTCCAATCGAAGTTGCCGAATTTCGCCGTGAAGCGGCGAAGGCGATCGAAAATATAGCATGAGGACCCGATGACTGCCCCGAAAGTTCTGCCCGACAAGGGCAATGCGCTTGAACGATTGTTTCCTGTCAAGAAGCCGATTATCGGCGTCATTCATCTGAAGCCGCTGCCTGGCGCCCCCCGTTACAACGGCGAAGCCGTGCGCGACATCTATGCCGCCGCCGTCGAGGATGCGCGCACGCTTGCCAATGGCGGTGTTGACGGCATCATCGTCGAAAATGCCAGCGACATGCCTTTCGCCCGGCCTGATGATATCGGCCCGGAAACCGTTGCGGCACTGACGGCAGCCTGCCTAGCCGTCCGTGACGCCGTCGATACCCCGATCGGCATCACCTGCGTCGCCAACGGCGTCATTCCGGCGCTTGCGATCGCCAAGGCCGTCGGCGCCCGCTGGGTGCGAGCCAATCAATGGGTCAACGCCTATGTTGCCAATGAAGGTATTCTGAACGGCCCGGCGCCCGCCGCCATGCGCTATCGCTCGATGATCGGCGCCAGGGACGTGGAAATCTTCGCCGACGTTCATGTCAAGTTCGGCGCGCACGCCATCACCGCCGACCGCAGCATCGCGGAGCAGGCGACCGATGCCGAATGGTTCGATGCCGATGTGCTGATCGCGACCGGCACCCGCACAGGCTCGCCGACTGAGCCACGCGAGGTCGAGGATGTACGCGCCGGCACCAATCTGCCTATCGTCGTCGGTTCCGGCCTAGCGGCCGATCAGGTGCCGGCTCTCTTTGCCGTTGCCGATGGCGCGATCGTCGGTCAGTGGCTGAAGGTCGATGGCCGTTGGTGGAACCCCGTCGATCCGCGCCGTGTCGAAATGCTGATGAATGCGGTGGTGAAAACGCGAAAATAACAGGCACCGGCTTTCGCCGATCGGGTGGTTGCCTAATGATTGGGCAATCGAGTTTTTGCTCAAAAAATACCTTGAATCAAATGTCATGACGTTATACTGTTTGTTCATGAACTGGTATGAAACAAAACTCGACGAAGGACCGGTGCCGCTCTGGTCGCAGATCGCCGACCGGCTGCGGCGCGCCATAGAAAATGGCGCCTTCAAGCCGGGCGATGCGTTGCCCGGCGAGGCTGAGATCAACAAGCGCTTCGGCGTCAGCCGCAGCACATCGCGCGCGGCGCTCGATCATCTCGAGACCGAAGGCCTGATCAAGCGCAAGTCGGGCCTTGGATCGATCGTCATCGAACCGCGGGTGGAGCGGCCGCTCGATAGGCTGTCTTCCTTCTCGGAAGATATGCGCATGCGCGGCCTGACGCCGGGTTACCAGACCCGCTGGATCAAGGTCGTTCCGGCCAATCAGGCGGTCGCGGCCGAATTGAAGCTCAATCCCGGCGACGATGTCGTCGAAATCGACAGGAACATGCTTGCCGACGGCACGCCGATCGCGACTTCGGTCACCTATCTGCTGCCGTCGCTGTTCGAAAAATCCGGATTGCCGACGGTGGAGGAGCTGGACAGCGGCTCTCTCTATCAATGGCTGCGGCGGGCGGGGATTATCTTTGCCAGCGGCGACGAGCGTATCGAAGGGGCGCTGGCGGATGCTGCGACGGCCCGTCTTCTCGGCGTCAAGCAGCCCGCCGCCGTGCTGGTGTGCCATCGTACGTCCTGGACCGCGAACAAGCAGCCGATCGAACACGTCGTGCTGCATTACCTTGCCGAGCGCTACAGCTTCCATGTGAGGCTCGTGCAGCAATAAGGGCAGCCGCATGGCCGCCATCGACATGCATGCCTCGCGGCCCACGGTCGCGAGTTCCGCCATCGGCTTGCCTAAAGGCATGAGCCGCGCCTGACGGATCCGAACACTGTCAATACGTACTCGCCGGTGGGCTCTTTCCCGCCGCCGACGAAGTGCGAGCATTTTTGCCAAGACCAAAAAAGAAAACCATCAGAGAAGGAACCTGCAATTGAAAACGCTTGGAGTTTCGGTCATTGCCCTGACCGCCCTATGCCTTCCATTCCTGCCTCTCAAGGCCTTCGCGGAAGCCGCGCCGCAGAAGGGCGGCACGCTGTCGATCGGTGTCGTGTCTGACCCTGTCACGCTAGATCCGGCCTTTTTCGCCTCCTATTTCGAGCTCTACGAACAATATCTGATCTATGAGCCGGTGCTGACCATGACGCCGGACCTGAAGGTCGTCGCCGGCATCGCCAGCTACAAGCAGCTCGATGACCTGACCTATACCTTCGACATCAAGCCGGGCGTCACCTTCCAGGACGGTACTGCCTACGACGCTGCGGCAGCAAAGTTCAATCTCGACCGCATGCTCGATCCGAAGAACGGTTCGCCGCGTCGCTCCGATCTCGGTCCGGTCGATTCCGTCGAAGTTACCGGTCCCCTGAGCTTCACCGTCAAGTTCAAGCAGCCCTATGCGCAGTTCCCGCTGGTGATGACCAACCGTGCCGGCCTGTTCGTGTCGCCGACGGCCCTTCAGAAGCTCGGTCCGGATTTTGCCGCCAAGGGTGTCGGCGCCGGCCCCTACAAGGTCGATAGCTGGACGAAGAACGGCCAGATGGTGCTTTCGGCCTTCGATAACTCCTACCAGGGCAAGCCCGCGCTCGATAAGATCGTCATCCGCCCGCTGCCGGATGAGACGCTGCGCACGGCGAGCCTGAAGAGCGGCGACGTTCAGTTGACGGATACCGTGCCGCCGCAGAGCGTGGCTTCGACCAAGGCCGACGGCAAGATCGACATTGCCGATCTCGCCGGCCTCGGCTTCAACGCCTTTTCGCTCAACGTCACCCGCGCGCCCTTCAACGACAAGAAGGTGCGGCAGGCGCTGATGTATTCGGTCGACAAGGAGGTGATGAACAAGGTCGCTTTCTTCAACACCGGCGCACCGTCCTACGGCCCGATCCCGCCGCCGGTTTCCTGGGCGTTCGACAAGGATTTCAAGCCTTATCAGCGTGATGTCGCCAAGGCGAAGCAGCTTCTCGCCGACGCTGGCCATGCCGATGGCGTCGCCTTCTCGATCACGGTCGTCGCCTCGCCGCTGCAGCTGCGCATCGCCCAGATCATCCAGGCGCAGGCCCAGGAGGCCGGCTTCAAGGTCTCGGTGAAGCAGGTCGACGCCACCAGCCTGATCACCGTCCTGCAGAAGAAGGATTACGATATCTGCTATTCTCCATGGAGCGGCCGCCCCGATCCTGACGGCAACATGTTCAACTGGTTCACCAAAGACGGGCCGAACAATTTCGCCGGCTATACCAGCGATGAGGTCGATGGTCTCCTGCGCAAGGCGCGCTCCAGCGGCAGCCAGACCGACCGCGCGACCATGTACCAGCAGGCTCAGAAGACGATTTCGGACGATGCGCCGATGCTGTTCCTGCATTTCGACAGCACCTTGCAGGGTTTCAGCAAGAAGCTGCACTGGACGCCCTATCCGGACACTGCATTCCGGCTCGGCGATGCCTGGCTTGAGCATTGAGCAATCCACGGCGTGAGCCCTGTGCATAGCCCGACAACCGCCGCCGCAAGGCTCTGACCGAGCGGCGGCCCACACAAAAATACATGAAGCTTTTCAAAAGGCCCGGACATGAGCGAAACATCCAAGGCGAAAGCCGTCTTCCGTCAGAAGCCCCACGCGATCGAGCAGATTTTCGGTCGGCGCAAGGCTGTCATCGGCGTCATCCATTCCCTGCCGCTGCCGGGCTCGCCCGATTATGACGGCCAGCCGATGAGCGACATCGTCGATTTCGCCGTCGCCGAAGCCGGACGCTACAAGGCGGGCGGCGTCGATGGCCTGATCGTCGAGAACCACGGCGACATTCCTTTTTCCAAGCCGGATCGTCTCGGCCCGGAAACGGCCGCTTGTATGGCCGTCATGACCGATGCCGTGCGGCGTGCGAGCGCTCTGCCTGTTGGCGTCAACATTCTCGCCAATGGCGCGGTCCAGGCAATCGCGGTTGCCAAGGCCGCAGGCGCTGCCTTCGTGCGCGTCAATCAATGGTCGAACGCCTATGTCGCCAACGAGGGCCTGATGGATGGTCCGGCCGGCGAGGCGGCGCGCTACCGCGCCTGGTTGCGCGCCAAATCGGTGCATATCTTCGCCGACGTCCACGTCAAGCACGGCGCACACGCCATCACCGGCGACCGCACCATCCAGGAATTGGCGCGCGACAACGAGTTCTTCGATGCCGACGTGGCAATTGCCACCGGCCAGCGCACCGGCGATTCCGCGACGATGGAGGAATTGCAGACCATCGCCGCCGGTACCGCCTTGCCCGTTGCCGTCGGCTCCGGCGTGACCCCCGCCAATGTCGGCGACATCTTCACCGTGGCCGATGCCGTGATCGTCGCCAGCTACCTGAAGCGTGACGGCGTCTGGTGGAATCCTGTCGATCCGGAACGGCTGCAGGTCTTCATGCAGGCTGTCGCCAAGGCAAGGAGCTGATTGCGCATGTGTCGTGTCCTGGTGCTCGGCAATGCCGGGCTTGATCTCAGCCTGCAGGTGCCGCGCCTGCCCGAACGCGGCGAGACGCTGCTCGGCAAGGATGTCAGCCGCGCACCGGGTGGCAAGGGACTGAACCAGGCCGTCAGCGCTGCGCGCGCCGGCGCCGAAGTCCTGTTCCAGGCGCCGGTCGGCTGGGATGCGCAGGGCGAGGAAGTCAGCGGCGCGCTCGCTGCCGAGACCTCGCTCGCTTTCCTGCCACAGCGCTCGGAGCACCCAACCGACTTTTCGCTGCTGATGGTATTGTCGGATGGCGAGAACAGCATCGTCAGCGCCGGACCTTGCGCCGCTGCCTTCGAGCAGCAAGAGGCGATCGAATTCGCGGAGAAGGTGACACAGGGCGATATTCTGGTCATGCAGGGCAACCTGACGGCGGCGGCCACGCGCGAGGCGCTGGCAATGGCGCTGCTGCGCGGTGCCACGACCATACTCAATCCGGCCCCCCTCTGGTGGGATGCCCGGCCGTTGCTGCCGTTTTGCAGCATCGTCGTCGTCAATCGCATCGAGGCGGAGACCATCACCGGCGCGTCGGTGCCGACGGAAGCGGCAGCGATGCTCTGCGAATTCGGCGCGTCCATCGCGATCATCACGCTCGGTGCCGAGGGATGCCTCGTGCATCGTGGCGGCTCCATGCAACATTTCAAGGCAAGCCCCGTCGAGGCGATCGACACGACCGGCTGCGGCGATACGTTCTGCGGCGTGCTTGCGGCGGCAATTGCCAGCGGCCGGGCGCTCGATGACGCCGTCATCCTCGCGCAGAAGGCCGCGGCGATCACCGCCACCCGCTCCGGAGCCTTCGCCGCCCTGCCGAGCCGTGCGGAAATCTCCGCCATCATCGAAGCCGGCGGAGGCAGATGAGATGAGTGCAGCAGCTGGCAATGTTCTTCTCGACATAGACAGGCTTTCCGTCGCGCTCGGACCTGTCGGCCGTCGTGTGACCGTCGTCGACGACTTGTCGTTGTCGATCGATCGCGGCCGGATCGTCTGTGTGGTCGGTGAATCCGGCTCAGGAAAGAGCGTTTTCGCCATGTCGCTGATGCGGTTGTTGTCTGACGACATCTGCTCCATCTCCGCCAGGCGCGCCGCCTTCGACGGCGAGGAGCTGACCGGCCTTTCAGAGCGCGACATGCTGCGCCTGCGCGGCGGCAAGATGGCGATGATCTTCCAGGAGCCGATGACCAGTCTCAACCCGGTCTTTACCATCGGCGACCAGATCGCCGAGTCGGTTCGCCGGCATCACGGGCTTTCGCCGCAGGCGGCACGCGAAAGAGCGCTTGCCGCACTTCGCCAGGTGCATATTCCAGCG
>JAGWJK010000093.1 GCA_028865845.1 Rhizobiaceae bacterium | reverse complement strand
TCGCCAGGCGTGCGGGGCGATGAGTTGATGGATTGACTTCGGACCCCAGCCGCCCTGGTCGTAGAGCCGCACCGGTGGTGGGTTGTCGAGAAGCGGCTGGGAGACTTCCCAAAGTCGCTCGATGCCCTCCGCAGTGGTGAACAATGTGTGATCGCCTCGCATCGCGTCGAGAATCAGGCGCTCATAGGCCTCCAGCACGTCGCCGATCAGGCCAGTTTCGCTCATGGCGAATTGCAGTGAAAGCTTGTCGAGCCGGAAGCCCGGACCCGGTCGTTTGCCGTAGAAGGAAAGAGAGACCTTTGAGGCGTCGGCAAGATCGAACGTCAGATGGTCGGGGCCCTGCGCGCCGACACCAGAGCCGGCTGGGAACATTGATTTCGGTGGTTCGCGGAAAGCGATCGAGATGATGCGTTGCCCCTCCGCCAGACGCTTTCCAGTGCGCAGGAAAAACGGCACGCCAGCCCAGCGCCAGTTGTCGATCGCACATTTGAGGGCGATGAAGGTATCGACGTCGCTTTCGGGATCGACGCCGGGTTCTTTGCGATAACCAATATATTGGCCGCGCACCACGTCGCGCGGGTCGATCGGCAACATGGATCGGAATACTTTGTTCTTCTCCTCCGAGATCGGCGCCGGCTCCAGCGCGGTGGGCGGTTCCATCGCCATGAATGCGAGGATCTGGAAGAGGTGGGTCACGACCATGTCGCGATAGGCGCCAGTGGTTTCGTAGAACGCGGCGCGGGTGGAAAGACCGAGCGTCTCCGGCACGTCGATCTGGACATGATCGATAAAATTGCGGTTCCAGATCGGCTCAAACAGGCCGTTGCCGAAGCGAAACGCCAGGATATTCTGCGCCGGCTCCTTTCCAAGGAAGTGATCGATGCGAAAAATCTGCTTTTCGTCGAATACCTCGTGCAGCTTCCTGTTCAGCTCCACCGCGCTGGCGAGGTCCGTGCCGAACGGCTTTTCCATTATGATGCGGCAATGCTCGACCAGCTCTGCATCGGCGAGAAGCTGCACGGCGGGAAGCGCGGCTTTCGGCGGTACGGATAGGTAGTGAACACGCCGGGTCTCAGATCCCAACGCATCCTCCGCCCTCGCTACGGCGTCCTTCAACATCCCTGCTCCGCCGGCGAGCGGCACGTAATCGAGCGATGCGGCAAAGGCCTCCCATTCGTCCTGCGTGAATTTGCGGGTCAGAAACTTGTCCAGCGAGTCCCGTGCGATCGCCCGGAAGCCATCAGCATCGATATCGTCGAGCGAGACGCCGACGATGCGGCAGCCCGGAATGAACCCGGCTTTGATGAGATGAAAAAGACCTGGAAGCAGCTTGCGTCGAGACAGATCGCCTGTCGCACCGAAGAGCACGACGACCTGTGGGTAGCCAGGGCCAACCCGCGTTGAGTTCTTGCGCAAAGTAACCATGCTAGACCCTTTAGTTAAACTTTCCGAACAACACTTGTCGTCACCACGACTACCCTATCGCGAAGCGATTGTCCTCGTGCTTGAGGCCACAAAAACAAGTTCGCAGCCGGTTTCTGATTAAGTGGAGGAGGAGCGAAATCACAAGGGGCAGATACGCCCAAGGCAAACTCCAACCGAGGGTGGAGAAAGCAGGGCGGTCACGTTTTCAGGTCGAGCCCTCACGTTCCTGAGATGGTCGTCGGCAAAGGTAGCTCAGACATTAAAAGTCTGGTTGAAGGGCCAATTCGGCCGGCGAACTGAAAATGGCTGGCCAGACCCTTTGCCAACCAGCCAAATCGCCTGGCACAAGGGTCAGTGGTTCAAACTCCCTGCAAGAGCTACGCTATGCTTATTCAAAGCCCGTTGAGTGTATTAGGAGTTTGAGGCAGATCACCCCGGCGTTGCCGCCCGGGTGATCCTTTCGCTGACGGAGATCAGTACTCCGTCCAATCCTGTTGCAGCTTGTTGAGCGCCGCATTGCCTCGCGCGGCCCGGCCCGGACGCGAAGCTGGTGCTGATGCCTTGACCAAAACGGGGGACGAAGCACCGGCGGGAGCACGGTTGCCGACCATCGACCCGCCGTCATCGCCGGTTTGGAAGGTGCCGAGCAACTCGCCCAGGCGACTGCTTTCCTGTGAAAGACCTGCGCCGGCCGCATTCATCTGTTCGACCATCGCAGCGTTCTGCTGCGTCGCCTGGTCCATATGGTTTACCGCACTGTTGATCTCAGACAAGCCCATGGACTGCTCCTGGGCTGCGGTGGCAATTGCGTCCATGTGCTGGTTGATCTGCTGCACGAGATCGGCAATTGCAGAAAGGCCTTCGCCGGTGTCGTTGACGAGGCGAACGCCTTCACTGACGGCAACTTCGGAGTTGCCGATCAGGCTCTTGATTTCCTTGGCGGCATTGGCAGAGCGTTGCGCCAGCTCGCGCACTTCCTGGGCGACGACTGCAAAGCCTTTGCCCGCTTCGCCGGCACGCGCGGCTTCAACGCCGGCATTCAATGCGAGCAGGTTGGTCTGGAAGGCGATCTCGTCGATGACGCCGATGATCTGGCTGATCTGTTTGGACGAGTTCTCTATCTTACCCATGGCGTTAACCGCGTTGTTAACGACCTGGCTCGAGCTCTCGGCGCGAGACCGAGCACCGCGTACCAGGTCGCGCGCATCGCCGGCGCGCTGAGAGGTCGACCGCACGTTGGCGGTGACTTCCTCAAGTGCAGCGGCGGTTTCCTCAAGCGAAGCGGCTTGCTGTTCGGTGCGCTTGGAGAGATTGTCAGACGCCTGCGATATTTCGAAGCTGCCGCTGCTGACCATCGACGCGGCGTGGCCGACACCGCGCATGGCATCGCGAAGCTGGCTGACAGATTGGTTGAAGTCACGGCGGAGAGCCTCGAACTGCGGGGCAAGAGCCGTATCGATTTCACAGACGAGGTCACCTGTCGCAAGACGGCGGAGCCCTGCGGCGAGCGCTCCGGTTGCCTGCATCAGGCGTTCTTCTGCCTCGGCCTCGGCGTGACGCTGCACCTCGATGCGTTCGCGTTCCGAGGAGTTTCGCGCCTCGGCCGTTTGCTCCTCGAGGGCCTTGTTGCGGATGGCAGCCTGCTGGAAGACCTCGACAGAACGAGCCATCTCGCCGATTTCGTCGCGGCGATCCACGCCGGCGATCGCGATCTTCAAGTTGCCCTGCGCCAAGGCTGCCATCGATTGCGTTATGACGCCGATCGGTTTGGTGACACGGAAGACGATCACGCAGATACCAACGACGCTGATGATCCCAGCGACGAGGAAGATCAGAGCATAGATGACGAGATCGGTGAAGGCTTGCGACTGCTTGGCAGCGGCAGCAGCCACCATGCCGTCCGCGGCAGCGGCGGCAGTGTTGGTAATGAAGAGAAGGGCGTCATTACCCATTGGCCGCCAGACGTCGAGGGACATCGGCGCCTTTTTGCCGGCTGCGAATGTTTCCAGAAGTGCCGCACGCTTGGGAGCAAAATCGCCGCCGAAATAGCCGGTTTCGGTTGCCTGGTAAGCATCCTTCACCATCTGAAGCGTATTCGGGTGATTGACGAGAACTCCGACCTGTTTCCAGGCGAAGTTCACCGCGTAGTCGTTGAGCTTGATTGTGGTTAGCTCGGCAGCAGTCATCGTCGTGCCAGCGCCGAGCGTGATGTTAAGCTGCAGGTTCGATGCTCCGGCAAGCGCACGAGTCGACCATGCCAGAGAGCGGATCTGGATCATTGCCATCATCGACGGATCGCTCTCGCGAATGCGAGCCTCGATGGCTATCGACCCGTTTTCCAGCGCCGTCAGCAGCTTCTGTCCAAGGTTGAGTGTGTTGTCCTGCAGGCCGGGATCGCGGTCCCCCAGTTTTTTTGTCAGCTCGCTGTCGAGCTTCGAGCGGAATGTACGCACCTGGTCGAAGGTGTTCATGACATCCGCAATCGGTGCCTTGATCGCGTCGTCGTCGACGCCGGCATAAATTGATTTGGCGTCGGCCATGGCCTTGTCCACCAATCCGCGATCCGATGTCAGCGAAGCCAGCGTCGCGGTCAGCGTATCTGTTTCCATATTGGCAGCAGAGGAGCCATCACCGCGTTCGTTACGAAAGGTCGCAAGGGTTTGAAAGAGCGCTCGGTCGAGTGCGGCAAGCTTCGAAACGTCGCTGAAGACCCGGTGTTTGTTGTAGGCGTCCATAGCGGATGATGCGGTGAGCACGCATATCACTGCGCTCAGAAGAAGGAATATCCCAACCAGTATATTACGGATAGATAGTATCATTGCCGCCCCATTTGCGTTGCTGCTGGTGTCGCGCTGCCGCCCGGCATCTCGACATCCAAGTGTGCTGGAACCGCTCGCGATAGTGCTCCCCAAAAGCAATTCGCTGGCCGCCGAGTATTCCTCGTTCGCAGGCTCATCATGGCCAGTCCAATAGTATTGGAGGATAGTAATGGATTTATTGAAACAGCATTAATATCGTTTCGAATAACACCGGCACACAGGTCTATTTCTATTGAATTTTTTAAAGATATAGTCCATCGCAATCGATGCGAGTAAAAATGTGACTGTCTCGTCTCAATGTGCTTCCGAAAGTTGTTCTCGGCCGATTTGGTGGCGACTCAGGGGCCGGAATGCGCTTTCAAATTGGCAGCCGGTCATAACGTAAGGTAAGCCAAAGCTTTTCCTTTTTGCGACAGATCGATCGGCAGGGTTATTGATCTTCGATAACCCGATATCGCTTGCCTCCGAGCAAGTGAAACCCACATGCCAGAACCGAAAATAGCGCCATCGAAGCGACTGTCGAAAAAGCGGTGCCATTATAAAGTGCCGATACGATCCCCCCTGCCACTCCGCCGATGGCGAGCTGGCAGGCGGTGCGAAGCGCGCTCGCTGTACCGGCAATCCGCGCCACCGGTTCAAGGGCAAGCTGGCTTGCGTTCGGCGCAATCAGGCCGAAAGAGAAGGTGCAGACAACCACAATTCCAAGAAAGATCGGCAGAGGCAGCTGAACTAACGTCGAACCGACAAGCAGCACGACCGAGCAGAACAGCATCAAAGCAAGTCCGATCCCGAGGGGAATGGTGGGATCGACATGCCGCGCATTGAGCTTTCCGTTAAGAAAGCTTCCAAGCAGAATTCCGCATGTCGTCAGCGCAAAAGTGAGACCGTATTGGCTGGGACTGAGGCCATAAGTTCCCATGAGGACGAGGGGCGAGCCGGAAACATAGGAAAAGAGACAGGCAAAACAGAAGCTGACGATAGCGATATAGCGCACGCTCTGTGGGGAGGTCAGCACGGCTGCGTAATCGGAGATGATTTGACGAGGGGTGAGGCGACGCGCACTCCCCGGAGAATAGGTATCGCGAAGCCCGATCGCGATCGCCACAAAGACGCAAATGCCCATCACACACAGAAACCAGTAGATCAATCGCCAGTCCGAAAGGTGCAGGAGGAGAGAGCCTATTGTTGGCGCGCTTAGCGGAGCAAGCAGTCCCATGGCACCGACATAGGATAATTTCGAGCGGGCCACCGCCCCCTCGAACTGATCATTGATGACCGTCGCCGACAGGGCGAAGCTGGCGCCTGCGCCAACACCCTGAACAAGCCGCCATCCGAGCAATAAGGTGAGCGATGTCGCAGTGGCGCATCCCCATCCGCCAAGTGCAAATATAGCCGTCGAATAAAGGATGATTGGCTTTCGGCCAAACCGATCGGCCAAGGGGCCGTATGCCAGAGGCGATATCGCAAACCCGATCATGAATGCGGTCAACGTTACACCAATATCGCCCGGTGCAACGTCCAGCGAATGGGATATCGCCAACATTCCCGACAATGCGATGTCGGTTCCCAAAGCAGGAAGACCGCCAAAAGCGGCCATCATCACCAAAAATCGCATCGAATGAGGTTCGAAAGGTCTGAACACAAATATCTCCGGAGAAGCTATAGCGATGGGATGGTAGCGGGCCTTGCCGAGAATACCTCCATGAGCGAGCGCGTTGATCGCGTGGCTCATCATGCGGGCTGAACAGCTCAACAAGGCGTATCGAGTTTATTGCCCTTAGGCGTTGGTGTGGGGCGCACTGGATCTATTCCAAGGGAAAATCGGGCGTAGTGGATCGGCCTGGCTCCAACTGCCTCCAATGCCCTGATAGACGTCCTGCGGGTCAAAACGGAGATCGTGGACAAGCTTTGGTCCCAGCGGCGCAATTTCACGGAAAATTTCTCGCTTTTTTCGCCAGCAGGAATAGCGCTTTACAATGCGGGCAATGACGGTCGGAGACGAAGGCGATCCCTGATGTTCCGATGTCGGCTGGCACCAATTCATTGCTACCATAACCTGTCCCCCCATGCCGCTGCCATAAAATGAACCGGTTCAAAATACGCCGCAACAGAAGCGCGTCAAGCGCTTATTGAACCGGTCCAATTCTTTTGGTATCGGGAAGGATGGCGGTGACACGATGAGCATAATGCGTATCCGAAGTGCTGTTACTCTGAGCGACGTCGCGAAAGCAGCAGGTGTGTCGAAAGGAACCGCATCGAACGTTTTCAATCGTCCGGACATAGTCCGGGACGAATTACGAGAACGCGTGATTTCCGTTGCGAAATCCCTTGGATATACTGGCCCTGATCCAATGGGGCGGTTGCTGAGCGCAGGCAAGGTCAACGCGATTGGTGTCGCGACGATCAATCCGTTGTCGCACTTTTTCGAAGATCCGTTTGCGCGCGCGCTTATGGCCGCGATCAGCGAGGCCTGCGATGAATACCGTATCGGCGTTTCGCTGATCTCAGCTAGCAGCAAAGGTGAGCTTGCTTGGAATATTCAGAATGCCGTGATCGATGGGCTTGTTCTTTTCTGCCTTGAAGGCACGGATTTGCTCATCAACGCCTCGCTGGAACGGCAACTGCCGTTCGTCGCGCTGACCGGCGGATATGAGGATCGAGATATCTCGGCAATCGGCATCGACGACGTCGCTGGGGCCAAGCTTGCGGCGTCTCATCTTGCTGAGTTGGGGCATCGGCGTTTTGCTATTCTCGCCCTGGAGTTTCCCGGCGGCGTCGTGGACGCGGAAAAAAGGGGGACAGTCAGCTCGGAGACCCAGGCCGTATCTGCCGATCGTATCCAGGGCTATTTTGAAGCTCTGAAGAGCTTCGGCATAGATACGTCCAGCGTCCCGATATTTGATACCGGAAGTGAGCGGAAGAAAGTGCACGCCGCGTTGGAAAAGGCATTCTCCGCGCCGTCACCGCCGACGGCCATCTTGGCACAGTCAGACCGCATTGCATTCATCGCGATCGAGTGGCTTCGTCAGAAGGGCTTCCGGGTCCCGGCCGACGTGTCGATTGTCGGTTTTGACGGTGTGCCGGAAAGCGCCAGTTCAAATCCGCCGCTGACCACAATAGAGCAACCCTTTGTAGAAATCGGAAAGATGGCGGTAGCCACGATTATGGATCGCAGCGGCGAAGTGCGCCGTGAAATTGTCGACGCTCGGCTGGTCGTTCGCGGCTCGACCACGGTTCCCAGGCCGTAAACGCAGCTGTCACGTACATGTGGGTAGACATAGGCGAGTGGAGTTCCGACCCCAACAAACCGGCAAGTCTGGACTATTCGCCGATCTTGCGAACCGGTGCGCAACTCTCGCCGACCACGAGTGATGGCTGAAAAACGACGTTTCGGGCATCAGCGCCCGCGCCGCGGTTGATGCGGTCGACCAGCAGCCGCAGGGCTTCGTTCGTCATGTCGATGACGGGATGCTCGGTGCGGGTTAGTCGCGGACGCAAGCCGCCTATGCCTGGAATCGTGTCGGTCGAGGCGATGGAAATATCGTCGGGACATTTTAGGCCGAGATCGGCAAGCGCTCGCATCACACCCAGCGCCATGACACCGTTGGCGACATAAAGAGCGGTCGGCGGCTCGGCTTGAGTCAACAACTCTCGTGCGATGGAATATGCGATATCTTCTCGAAATTCGCCGCTTCTGACATGATTGGCCGCCGGCTCCAACCCACGGGCCCGCATCGCTTCCAGCATGCCGTCAAGACGACCGCGACCCGTTGTCAGATGCAGCGGACCTGTGATGGTGCCGATGCGGGTGTGTCCGAGATCCATGAGATAGTTGGTGACCTGGCGAGCGGCAGAGACGTTGTCGATGGTGATCGTATCCGACTTCTGCCCTTCGACGGTGCGGCCGAACAGGACGGTGGGGATTACCTCGCCTTCGCTGTCGCGCTGCGGCTGCGTCGAGACGACGTCGACGGGAACCAGAATAATGCCGTCACAGGAGAGGGTCCTTATGCGGGCAAGGATCCGGCGTTCGTTTTCCGGCTTCTCGTCGCTGTTGAACAGGACGAGCGAATAGCCCCATGCCGCCACGGCCGCCTCCGCCGCCCAGACCAGCCGCGCGAAGAAGGGATTGGCAAGGTCGGCGACCACGAGCGCGATCAGTTGGCTGCGCCCGCGCTTCAAGCTGCGGGCTGCCTGCGACGGCGCATAGTTGAGTTCGTTGATTGCGGCAAGCACCCGGGTGCGCAGTTCCGGGCTGACATAGGCGGAGTCATTGACGACGGCTGATACCGTTGCCGTCGAGACTTGCGCCCGGTTTGCCACATCCCTGATTGTCGCCATTCGCCACCCGGAGCATTATAACTAATCGTTTCGCTGGCAACGCTGTGGTAATTTGGTGAAATTGTCCAGAAAAAAATCAAAATACGCTTGCGCGACCAACAGAAATCGAGAATGCTAGCAAAACGGTTAGCTGGTGTTTGCCAAACAAAGCCGGCTTGATGGGAGGAGGAGTTCCATGAAATTCGTTGGGTTTGGTTTTCTGATCGCCGCTGCGGCCATGGCCGGCTTGCCGGCGCATGCGGCAGACAAGCCGCTGGTCGGTATCGTCTCGATCGCCGCAACCGAAGCAAACAATGTTCGCTACATCAATGGCGCCAAGAAGGCGGCCGAAGAACTCGGCTATGATGTTTCCGTGGTCGATGCCGCGGGCAGCGCCGATCAGGCCAATGCCGCGATTCAAAATTTCGCGCAGCGTGGCGCCTTTGCGATCGCCGATCTCGTATTTCCGGCGTCGTCGATCGGTGCCGGTCTCGATGCGGCAAAGCAGGCCAATATCCCTGTCGTCACCTGGGGCGGCGGCCTCGGTTTGAGCGTGGCCGCGACCAACGGATCCGGTGCGCCGATCGCCGAGCCGGTCATTCAGAAGATGATCGATGATATGGGCGGCAAGGGCGAGCTTCTGGCGTTGACCTATCATACCGGCGAAGTCTGCCGTAATCGCGAAGCGTTGATGGACCAGATGTTGCAGAAATATCCCGACATCAAGGTGACGAAGAACGAAGTACGAATTCCCGGCTACTTCGAAGACGGTGCGCAGTATGCCAATGCCTGGCTGGCGTCTCATCCGCCCGGCGACAGCAAACTGGCGATCTGGGGTTGCTGGGACGATCCGGCAATCGGTGCGATCGGTTCGCTGCGTTCGCAAGCCCGCGACGATGTGACGGTCTATGGCGTCAACGGCAACGCGCAGGCGATCGAGAACATCAAGAATGGTCACATGACCGCGACCGCCTGGGAAGACAGCTACACCGAAGGCTATGATATGGTTAAGCTGCTCGCCGACATTAAAAAGGCCGGCGCGGACTGGAAGCCGAAGGCCGTTGAAGTCCCCGCTGTCTTGATTACCAAGGATACAGTGGCCGACTTTATGAAGCAGCATCCGGATGCGGTGCAGTAAATCGGCCTGAAACAGAGATCGGAAGAGTAGCGATGCTTGCGTCCAATCCAGAAAAGGCGGCGTCTTTGACGGCCCCGTTTCTTGTGGCCCGTGGCATTCGCAAAGCCTATG
>JAGWJK010001145.1 GCA_028865845.1 Rhizobiaceae bacterium | reverse complement strand
AGAAACATTCGCCGGCCTGGGTCAGCTTTTCCTATGTCTCGTTCGGCGCCGCGGCCGTGATGCTTGCCGTCGGTCTCTACATGATGCCGATCGACCTCTGGGGCAAAGGCTATTTGACCATGGGCATCCTGATGCTGGTGCAGACCACCGTGAATATTAGCAAGACGCTGCGCGACAATGCCGAAGCCGACAAGCTGATCCGCAAGGTGGAAGACGCTCGCACCGAAAAGCTCCTCGTTAATTTCAATCGCGCTAACGAAAGTTAAGCTTTCTTAACTACACCATAGAGTTGTTGCGTCGCTCAACCTTTGCGTAACACCTCTATGGCTTTCTCGGACGATCAAGAGAGGGGCCTGCCATGCAAAGCAATCTGATGAGATCGAGGAAGTTCGCGCCGCTGTTCTGGACGCAGTTCCTCTCCGCCTTTAACGACAATTTCCTGAAGCAAACGCTTGTCTTCCTCATCCTTGCACAGATGGCCGAGCGTGGTGGTTCGCTGGTGACGGTTGCCGGCGGTATCCTGATCGCCCCGTTCCTGCTGCTTTCGGCGATCGCCGGCGAGCTTGCCGACAAATACGACAAGGCCAGGATGGCCGAAATCCTCAAGCGCGCCGAAATCCTGGTCGCCGCGATCTCGGTTGTCGGCATCGCGCTGTCGTCGATCTGGGTCCTGATGCTGGCGCTGTTCGGTTTCGGCGTCATCTCCTCGCTGTTCGGCCCGATCAAATACGGCATCCTCCCGGACCATCTCGACCGCAGGGACCTGCCGAAGGCCAATGCCTGGATCGAAGGCGGCACTTTCATCGCCATTCTCGCCGGCACGATCATCGCGGCCATTGCTTTTACCAATGGCGACAATGTCAAGGTCTTCGGCCCGATGATGATGGGCCTCTCGGTGCTTTGCTGGTTTGCGGCGAAGATGATCCCGCCGACAGGCTCCAAGGCGCCCGATCTGGTCATCGACAAGAACGTCTTCCGCTCAAGCGTGACGCTCGTCAATGAGTTGCGCACGGACAAGCGCATCTGGCGTTCGGCCTTGATGAATTGCTGGTTCTGGTTCGTTGGCGCCTTTGTCATGTCGATGTTGCCGATCATCGTCACGGAAATCCTCGGCGGTTCGGAGATTGTGGTTCCCGCCTATCTCGCCATCTTCGCCATTTCGATCGCCATCGGCTCGGCTCTTGCCGGCTGGATGTCGGCCGGACGCGTGGTCCTGCTACCGGCGCCTGTGGGGACCCTGATCATCGCGCTCTTTGGCGTCGATCTCGCCTGGAACCTCTGGGGCCTGCAGTCCGTGGCCCATGCCGAAACCTTCACCGCGTTTTTCGCCGGTGCGAAGACGATCCGGGTCGCGGTCGATCTCGCCGGCATGGCGATCGGTGGCGCCTTTCTCGCCGTGCCGACCTTCGCAGCCATGCAGAGCTGGGCCAATGAGGATCGGCGCGCTCGCGTCATCGGCGCTGCGAACGTCCTCTCCGCTCTCTTCATCGCGACGGGCCTTGCGCTGGTCGCCGTCCTGCAGGCCATCGGCGTGTCGGTCGCGACCATCATCTTCGGCCTGTCGGTCATCAATGTCGCGATTGCCTGGGTGATGCTGAAGACGTTGCCGACCAGCCCGTTCCGCGATTTCATCTCCATCCTTTTCCGCGCCTTCATGCGCCTTGAGGTCGAAGGCCTGGAAAACATCAAGAAGGCCGGTCCGGCGCCGATCATCGCGCTCAACCATGTCAGCCTGCTCGACGGCGCGCTCGCTCTTGCCATCACCGAGGAAGAGCCGGTCTTCGCCATCGACTACAAGATCGCGCAGGCCTGGTGGGTACGCCCCTTCCTGAAGATGTGCCGGTTCCTGCCGCTCGACCCGACGAAACCGATGGCGACCCGCTCGCTGATCAAGGTCATCCAGGACGGCAGTCCGATCGGCATTTTCCCGGAAGGGCGGCTGACCGTTACCGGTACGCTGATGAAGGTCTATGATGGCGCGGCCATGGTCGCCGACAAGACGGGCGCAATGATCGTACCGGTCC
>JAGWJK010001144.1 GCA_028865845.1 Rhizobiaceae bacterium | reverse complement strand
GAATCTGGATCGTTACGGCGTTCATTACGCAGCTCCTGCAGAAATCGCTCCGGCGTCATTATCGAGAGATTGTCGAAACGCAGGTCGGGGCGCCGAAAGTCCCTTACATTGCTGGTGACAACATAGTCGGCATTGCCTGCAATTGCCAGTTCGACAATATGATTGTCTCCTTCGTCCCGCAAATTGGGCCGCCACAAAAAATATACGGGGCACCATTCACATTTGCTGACGAAGACGTTGAATAGCAATTGTCTTTCGGCGCCATCGAGCCGAGCGTTTAGAAAAGGCGCTTCTCTCGCTAACAAGTCCTCGTATTCGAGGAACAGCTTGGCACCCAATACAGGTTGAACCAGACCGGTGATACAGGCCTCAATCACGGAAGAGGCGAAACCCGCGCCGATGCATGCACTGACGAAAATATTGGTATCGATGACGGCTCTCATGGTGAGAGCCTATCATCAAGGCGATCGTCGAGTAAGAAGCTGATATTCTTTATTATCTGATCCGTTTTGCTGCAGGTTCCGGCACCAGTTCACCGTTCAGGCGACGATCGAGATAGTCCTCGCATTCGCCGAGCAGGGTTTCGACCTGGCCGTTGAAGAAGTGGTTGGCGCCAGGAACCAGCTTGTGGGTGATGAGAATACCCTTCTGGGTCTTCAGCTTCTCGACGAGGCCGTTCACGTCCTTTTCCGGAGCGACTTTATCGGCATCGCCGTTGATGATCAGGCCGGAGGACGGGCAGGGCGCCAGGAACGAGAAGTCATAGATGTTCGGCTGCGGCGCGATCGACATGAAGCCTTCGATTTCCGGGCGGCGCATCAGCAGCTGCATGCCGATCCAGGCGCCGAAGGAATAACCGGCGACCCAGCAGCTCTTGGAATCGGGATGCAGGCTCTGGACCCAATCCAGCGCGGAAGCCGCATCGGAAAGCTCGCCGGCGCCATGGTCGAACTCGCCCTGGCTGCGGCCGATGCCGCGGAAATTGAAGCGGAGCGTGGTAAAACCGCGCTTCTGGAACATATAGAAGAGCTGGTACACGACCTGATTGTTCATCGTGCCGCCAAACTGCGGATGCGGATGCAGGATGATGGCGATCGGGGCGCTTTTTTCCTTGGAGGGCTGATAGCGGCCTTCAAGGCGGCCCGCGGGGCCGTTAAAAATAACTTCTGGCATCGGTGCTCCGGCTCTTTTTTTCTGCGCTCAAACCATGCGTGACGCAGCAAGTTGACTTGACGAATGCGCTCATCTTTTCTAGAACGCAGTTTAGAACAATTCGAAACTTGGCATGGTCCTCCACGCGTCGTGGAACGTGTCATAAGGCAAGCCCGGTTGAAATTTCAAGAAAAATGAACCGGACGCAGCAAGGCTTTATCAGGTAGAGAGAAGATCGATGGCGACAATGCGCCTTTATCTCGACTGGAATGCCACCGCACCGCTTCATCCGGCGGCGCGGGAAGCCATGTTGCATGCCCTCGATCTGTTTGGAAACCCGAATTCCGTGCACGGGGAAGGTCGCCCGGTGCGGGCCGCGATCGAGGCTGCACGCCGCAGCGTCGCCAAGCTGACGGGCGCCGAGCCGGCGCATGTCACCTTCACCAGCGGTGCGACCGAAACGGCCAACATGGTGCTGACGCCGGAATTTCGCATGGGCCGCACGCCGCTTGCGATCGGCCAT
Organism: Rhizobiaceae bacterium; assembly: GCA_028865845.1. Taxonomy (GTDB): domain Bacteria; phylum Pseudomonadota; class Alphaproteobacteria; order Rhizobiales; family Rhizobiaceae; genus Rhizobium. Next base: position 350 of record JAGWJK010001144.1, on the reverse strand, counting down.
CTCTATGTGTCGGCGATCGAGCATCCGGCACTAAGGGAAGGCGGCCGTTTTCCGAAGGACAAGGTGAGCGAGATCCCGGTGACATCGGACGGTATCGTCGACCTTGCCGCGCTGGAGGCGATGCTTGCCACGCATGACAAGGCAAGCGGCCTGCCGATGGTGGCGGTGATGCTTGCCAACAACGAGACCGGCATTCTGCAGCCGGTGAAAGAGGTGGGCAGGATCGTCCAGGCGTTCGGCGGCCTGTTCGTGGTCGATGCCGTGCAGGCAGCCGGCCGCGTGCCCGTGGACATCAACGAAATCGGCGCGGACTTCCTGATCGTCTCATCGCACAAGATCGGCGGCCCGAA
>JAGWJK010001143.1 GCA_028865845.1 Rhizobiaceae bacterium | reverse complement strand
AATCGTCCGGCGACTTCGATCGCACGGGTTAGGCCGACTCTGGGTTGATCCGCGTAGGTCGGATAAAGCCGCAGATAAATGGCACGATCTCTTTTGAAGCGCATCTCCTGCTCACCGGGATAGCCGAAGTTCACCAGTACATCGCCGGGCTGGAAGAAGAACGCCGGCGGTCTAACGGGCTCAGTGGGAACAAACGGCTTGTCCGACCGTGCCTTGCTGACGACGTTCTGCGCCATAAGCCGCAGAATGCCCTCAAGCTTCGCCGACAGCGCGGCCCGCGCTGCGCGCCTTTCGCTGTCGGCGCTAGCTGGCGGGAGGGAGTATTGAGTGGGATACCGGACATGACCTAGGTCAAACGGCAGCTCACTTGGCGCGCCGTAGTGCGTGTTCATGACCGGCATCATCGCCTCGAATGTCAACGAGCGAAGTGCGTAGCCGTATTCCACCATGACATTCGGATTAGGGGTTTGCTTGCCGGCTTCCGTCTCGGCGACGAACGTGAGGTCAGGAACGAAAACATCGGACGACCGAATCTTTCCAAGGATCGTTTCAGTCACAGCCGGTGTACCCAACACACCCTCGGTATCAGCGTCGATCTTGATCTCAACGCCAAGAGTATTGTCTTCGTTTATGCGTGCCGCCGCATCGTCGAGAGCACGACGGATGAAGTGCCGGTTTGCTTTCTGATCCCGATCGCTCTGCCAAGCATAGAAGACTGTGATTACCCGTGTAGCCATGCTCACCCAACTCCGCACGAACTTTCCATAGTCCCATTCTATCAGGCTAAATGCTTTTGAAGAGAGGTGATTGCGCTTCGCTTCTCTTGGCATGCGTTCATGCCTGCGGAGGTGTTTAGAGAAAGAGGTTGGAGGGGTTTTCCGTGACGGGTTGGAGGTCGAGAGAGAGTCTTCCGACCGCCCGTCGCGGAGAAAATCCCGATGGCTACTGCCGTACAGAAGATCACCCTGTCCTCCTCGCGCGACATCCCCTTCAACAAGCTGGTCCTCAGCCAGTCCAACGTCCGGCGGGTCAAGGCCGGCATATCGATCGAAGACCTCGCGGCTTCGATCGCCCGACGCGGCCTTATCCAGAGTTTGAGCGTCCGACCCGTGGTCAGCGAAGATGGCGCCGAGACCGGGATGTTCGAAGTACCTGCTGGCGGCCGACGCTTTCGAGCGTTGGAGCTACTCGTGAAGCAAAAGCGCCTCGCCAAGATCGCCCCGGTGCCCTGCATCGTCCGCGACCTCAACGATCCGATCCTCGCCGAGGAAGTCTCACTCGTTGAGAATACCGACCGCGCGCCGCTTCACCCGCTCGACCAATTCCGTGCCTTCCAGGACCTGCGGCTCAGGGGGAAGACGGAGGAAGAGATTGCCGCGGACCTCTTCGTCTCGGTCCAGGTCGTCAAGCAGCGCCTCCGCCTGGCCTCGGTGTCGCCGGCATTGCTGGCTGTCTATGAGGAAGACGGCATGACCCTCGACCAACTAATGGCTTTCACAGTCTCGCAGGACCATCCCCGTCAGGAACAGGTCTGGGACGCGATCAAGGACGCCTGGTCGAAGGAACCGCATCAGATCCGGCGCATGCTGACCGAGACGACCGTGCGCGCCTCGGATAAGCGGGCGGTCTTCGTTGGCATCGAGGCTTACGAAACCGCTGGCGGCATCGTCCTGCGCGACCTTTTCCAGTCCGACGATGGCGGATGGCTGCAGGATCCCGCCCTGCTCGATCGCCTGGTCGCCGACAAGCTGAAGGCGGCTGCCGAGAACATCGCGGTCGAGGGATGGAAGTGGATCGATGTCGCCGTCAGCTTCCCTTACGACGCGACCCGTGGCCTGCGCGAGCTGCAGGGCGAACCCCTCGATCTTTCGCCCGAGGAACAGGCGACGATCGATGCCCTTAACGCCGAGTATCAGAAGCTTGAGGCGGAATACGAAGGCGCCGAGGAACTGCCCGACGCGATCGATCAACGGCTCGGTGAGATCGAAACCGCGCTCGCCGTCTTCGAGACACGACCTGCCCGCT
>JAGWJK010001142.1 GCA_028865845.1 Rhizobiaceae bacterium | reverse complement strand
GGCGATCATCGGGATTGCGGCTCACCTTGATTGCGGACAGGCATGCGTTTCCGTTCGCCGCATTCGAAACGGCGGATGCGCGTGGCATCCGACCGCCCCGAACGCGACGACGGGAGGAAGATCGATAAGCCCTCAGTCTCGATCAGCCGCCCATCCGCTTCTTCAACCGGTCGAAGGAAGCGTTGAGCTCGGCGTCCGCCTGCTTGACACCATCGGCGATCGACGTTTCACCGGCCATCATCGCCGTGTAGTAGCGAATGAAGATCTTCTCGACCTCCTGGAAGTTGGCAGGCGACGGCACGGCTTTGGTGTTGGGCAGCGTCTGGTAGTAAAGTGCCGCGCTTGGCGGGAAGCTGAGGAATGCCGGCGTTTCCGCCGCCGACTTGCGACCTGGAACGCCACCGCCCTTTTCGCCTTCTTCCTTCTGCGTTTCCTCGCTGGTGAGTTCGAGGATCAGCGCCTTGGCGAGATCGGGCTGCTTGGTGGTCTTGGCAATCGCATAGCCGCCGAAACCGATGACGGTGGTGTCACTCACCTTGCTCGGCGGAATGGCGACATCCATGTTGAGCTTGTTGGTTTTGGCGCTCTGCACGATCCAGTGACCACGGCTGATCATCGCCACCTGGCCGGCCATGAACTGATTGTCCATCGTATCCTTGCCGGGTATAGGCGACACGCCGTCGACATGGATGAGGTCGTGCAGGAACTGCAGGCTCTCGGAAACCTTCGGGTCCAGCATGTTGGACGCCGTCCAATCGTCGTTGATCGCGCCGGTGCCGTTGGAGAAGAACCATGGCTGGATGAAGAAATTCTGGTTCGGCACTTCATAGCCGAACTGGGTGACGTTGCCCGAGGCATCCTTGACGGTCAGCTTCTTGGCGGCATCGCGGAACTCATCCCAGGTCCATTTGCCGTCCTTCGGATAGGAGACACCGGCCTTGTCGAACAGATCACGATTGTAGTTGATCATGATGTTGTTCCAGCCGATCGGGATGTAATTGATATTTCCCTTGTAGCTCGACTGCTTGAAGAGGCTCGGCGCGAAATCCGAAAACCCAGGATTGGCCGCGACGAAATCGTTGAGCGGCAAGAAGAGCCCTCGCGACGAAAAGCTCTGGAAGGTCTCGATCGCCGTGCCGTAGACATCGGCCTGCTGTCCGGAGTTGAACTGGCCGAACACCTTGGTGACGTAGTCGCCCCAGCCGGTGGAAATCGGATCGACCGCGAGTTCGACCTTCACATTCGGATATTTCTTGTTGAAGCGCGCGATGGCGTTGGTCATGGCGGATAGTTCCGCGTCACCGCCGAAGCCCTGGAGCTTCAGCGTGGCGGTAACATCCGATTGCGCAAAGGCGCGGCCGACGCTCGCGCCGACGGCCAGAGCCGCGGACGAGATCAGCAGCGAACGCCGCGAAAGTTCATGCATGTGATCCTCCTATGCGCCTCCTCCGGCGCGTTCCCATTCGTGCAAAGCAATTGTCGAAACGTTTCGTTTTTTCTGCCTGCGATTTTGCGGGCCCGATCCTCCTCGATCCCGCAAGAACAAAATTGCCTAGTCGAAACGTTTCGTATAACAGCATCTCAGTACCTCTTTGGCAAGAGGGCACGCGCGTCGCCGCTGAAATCGAGTTCGATTAAGCAACGGCTTACGTGCACATTCAAATCGAGGCTGCGGCGCGGCGCGGCTAAAGAACGGGAGGGGCGATGGCAACCATCAAGGACGTGGCGAGACGGGCGGGCGTGGCGATTTCGACGGCATCAGCCGCCCTCAACCGCTCGGCTCCGGTCAGCGAGGAAGTCATCGCCAAGGTCGAGGCAGCGGTGCGCGATATCGGCTATATCCCGCATGCCGGCGCCCGCAGCCTGCGTATGGGGCAATCTCGGCTGATCGGCCTCATTCTGCCCGATATTGCCAACCCGCATTTTGCCCAGGTCGCCAAGGTGGTCGAATCCGCCTGCCTCAACGCCGGCTACATGGCGGCGGTCTATTCCACCAGCGAGGATCACGATCGCGAGCGGCAGATCT
>JAGWJK010001141.1 GCA_028865845.1 Rhizobiaceae bacterium | reverse complement strand
AGCGACGGCGTCGATGCCGTCGGCTCTCCTGGCCTCTGCCTCCAGCATGGTGCGGATGTTGGCATAGCCGCGCGGAATGCCGAAAGCCTGGGCCGCGCTGAGCGAGCGCTCCGCGTCGGAGGAAAACACGCCGGCGGCGATCTCGAAACAATCATCGAGGCGGGCGGCGGTTCGGTGCACGGGGCCGATCAGCGAACCCTGGGCACCGCCGATCAGGCCGAGCCGCACGCGCCTGCCAAGAAGCTTGAAAACCACAGCCTGCGACATGAAATCAGCCTTTCCCATTGAACCGTTGGAGCGGAATAGATAGCGCAAGCCTCGTTTCGACACAGCTTGATACCGAGATTTTCAGGATAAAAATTTCACCTGCCGCCGCGCTGGCGTCGTCGGTTGCGTCATGGCGAGGTGTTGACAAAATTCAGCCGATCCCGATGGTTGGCGGGAACGATGGCTCCGATTGCGCCGACACGTGTCGGGTTCGGACGTCGTCTTTCCGAAGGTATACGCATGAGCAAGACCGTTAAGGGCATCGGCGGCGGACTGACCAACTACGGTGATCCGCGCTTTGCCGCCTATCTCCGCCGTTCTTTCGCATCCTCGATGGGCTATTCCCGCGCCATGCTGGAAAAGCCTGTCATCGGCATCACCTGGACGGCAAGCGGCTTCAACAATTGCCATCGCGGCGTGCCGGAGCTGGTGGAGGCGGTCAAGCGCGGTGTCCTGGCGAGCGGCGGCCTGCCGCTCGATTTCCCGGTCACCTCGCTCGGCGAAGTCTTCCTGAACCCGACAAGCATGGTCTTTCGCAATCTCATGGCGATGGATGTCGAGGAGATGGTGCGCGCCCAGCCGATGGACGCCGTCGTCCTGGTCGGAGGCTGCGACAAGACCCTGCCGGCGCTCGTCATGGGGGCTGCCTCGGCCGGCAAGCCGGCCATCGTGCTGTGCACCGGTCCGATGATGACGTCGCGCTACCAGGGCGAACGGCTCGGCGCCTGTACCGACTGTCGGCGCTTCTGGGGAAGATACCGGGCAGGCGAACTCGACGATCGGCAGATCGATCGGGTGGAAGGATCGCTTGCAACGACGAGCGGTACCTGCGCTGTCATGGGGACGGCGAGCAGCATGGCGATCCTGCTCGAGGTCATGGGGCTGATGTTGCCGGGCACGGCCGCTATTCCCGCCGTTCATGCCGATCGCCTGCGCGCCGCGGAAGCGACGGGCGCTGCCGCTATGGAGTTGGTTTCCTCTGGCACGACCATTCGCGACACCGTGACGCAGGCAAGCATCGACAACGCGTTGAAGACGCTGCTTGCCATCGGCGGCTCGACCAATGCGATCATTCATCTGGCAACGATCGCCGGCAGGCTCGGGCTGAAAGTCGATCTGAACGCGCTGAATGTTCTCTCCGACGCAACGCCGGTGCTGGTCGATCTCAAGCCGACGGGCGATGCCTACATGGAGGATTTCTTCTACGCCGGCGGGGTCGGCGCGCTGCTGCGCCGCCTCGGCGATCATCTGGACCTCTCCGCCCGCACCGTGACCGGCGAAACACTCGCGGACTTCGTTCCCGCTGATGACAGCTGGGTCGACGATAAGGTTATTCGCGCGCGGGAAGCGCCGATCCGCGCCGATGGCGGGCTGGTTGCACTTTTCGGCAATCTGGCGCCGAACGGTGCGATCCTCAAGCGCGCCGTCGCGGACGAACGGCTTTTCGAAAAGACCGGCCGCGCCGTCGTCTTCGAGGGGCTGAAAGATCTTTCGGAGCGGATTGACGATCCGGATCTCGACGTCACGGAAGACGATATTCTCGTGCTGAAAAATGCCGGTCCGAAGGCCGCCGGCATGCCGGAGGCGGGTTACCTGCCGATCCCGGCCAAGCTTGCACGCAAGGGCGTCAAGGACATGTTGCGCATCTCCGATGCGCGCATGAGCGGCACGGCCTACGGCACCATCGTCCTGCATGTTTCGCCGGAATCGGCAGCCGGAGGGCCTCTCGCGCGCGTCGAGAACGGCGATCTGATCCGCATCAGCG
>JAGWJK010000092.1 GCA_028865845.1 Rhizobiaceae bacterium | reverse complement strand
ATCGCGGCGCGGATCGACTGGAAGGCGAGGGCGATGTCTTCCAGCGGCGCCTCCTTAACCAGGCCGGAGACCGGCAGCGCCAGCAGCATGTCGACCTTGCCATGCGAGGCGACGGCCATGCCGCCGCCGGCGGCGATGACGGCGTTGGTCGCGACGGCCATGTCTTCCGCATTGCCGCCGAAAACAGTCAGATTGTGGCTGTCATGCGAGACGGTCGTGCAGAACGCGCCACGCCATTCGCCCCAGCCGGTTAGAAAACCGACGCGCGGCCGGCTGTCCGCCTTGCCGTGGCGGTGCGCGACGGCAATCATCGTGGTGCCGGGCGGAGGGACGACGAAACCGTCGGCTACGTCGGCTTGCGTCTCGCCCCATTGCGTGAAGCGCGGCCGATCGATGGTCGCCAACCGAACGCGCTCACCTGAGGCCGGCACGCGGAAATCTTCCGGGCTCAAACGGGCGAGCTTGACGGAGTCGTGCAATGGCGTCGTGTCGAGCCGGAAAACCCTCCCGGCGATTTTGCCGTTTTCAGCGACGGTCTCGCCATTGGCGATCACATGCCGCGCCCGGAAATCCCTGAGGTCCTCGAAGAGCACGATGTCGGCGCGGCGGCCTGCGGCGATCAGACCGAGATCGCTGCGGCCAAGCCGCATCGCCGCATTCAGCGTCGCAGCCCTCAGCGCCCATTCCGGCCTAAGGCCATCGCGCACCAGCCGGCGGACGACGTCGTCGAGACCGCCGCTGAAATGCAACTCGTCCGGAAACACGTCGTCGGTGCAAAGCGTCACCGTCTGCGGCAGGAAGCCAAGATCGTTGATGACATCCGCGAATTGTTTCAGCAGATGGTCGTGCGAGCCGCGCAGTTCGATCGTCAGCCCGGCCTGGAGCTTCGACAGGAAATCGGCGCCCGAGGTTAGCTCGTGATCGGATGTGATGCCTGCCGCCACAAAGGCGTTGAGATCGGAGCCTTCAAGTCCACGGGCGTGGCCGCAGACCAACTTGCCCGAAGAGAGCCCGGCATTGACGATATCGGTCATGCGCGGATCGCCGTCGATGACGCCGCGCATGTTCATCACTTCGGCAACGCCACCGATATCCCGCCAGGCAAGCATGTCGGCCATGACGCCGGCGTCGAAATCCGCGCCTGGTAATTCCAGGCCAGGAGCCGAGGGGACGCAGGACGGCGCGAGCGGAATGACCCGAAGCGGCAATGACCGGGTCGCCTCGACGGCCCAGCGAACCCCGTCGAGCCCATGGACATTGCCGAATTCATGCGGGTCCCAGACGGTAGTGGTGACACCATGCGGCAGGACCGCTTCCGCATAGGCAGCGGGCGTCACCATCGAGCTTTCGATATGCATGTGCGTATCGATCAGGCCGGGGGAAAGGAATGCCCCGGTCGCGACGATGGTCGCTTTCGCATCCGTGCGGCTGCCGGCTGCGTGAACGCTTGCAATCAGCGGTCCGACAATGCCGATATCGGCGGCGCGGATCTGACCGGTCACCATGTCGACCAATTGCCCGCCTGTAATCAGCAGGTCGAAAGGCGCATCGCCTCTTGCGGCAGCAACGGCGCGGGCGCGCAGATCGGGAGCGTTGAGATCGGCGGGCTCGCTTCGGGAGTGTCGGGTCATCGGCGTGCCTCGTTGACAAGTGCACCGAGGATGATGACGCGCGCCATGTCGGCGTCGATCTCGGCGGCAAAGTAAGCGTTGAACTCCGCATGCGTGGCGCGTATCTCGACGACGGTGCGCCCGCGCGTATGCTGCCCCTGCAGTTCGACATCGATGCGGGCATGCCGCAGGGTGGCGATCTCGGGAGCGATGAAGATGGCGGCGGCGGTCGGATCGTAGATCGCCATGGCCGGACGGCCGCGACTGATGGCGATATTCACATAGCCGGCAAGGAGGTCGCCGAGCAGCTCGGCATTCCGGCCCGCTGCCTGCCTGATCTGATCGGCGTCCTCAGGCCGCGCCAGCACTTTCCGGCAGATGTCGAGGTCGATCATCCTGAGCGGCAGGCCGTGGGCGATGACGATCGCCAGGGCCTCCGGGTCGGCATAGGCATTGAATTCGGCCGATGCCGTGTGATTGCCTGACGTGACGCCGCCGCCCATCCAGGTCAAATCGTCGATCCGGGCGGCAAGATCCGGTCGGGCGAGTGCCAACGCGGCGATATTGGTGAGCGGCCCGAGCGCCAGGACGCGCTTCGGCCCGATGCCGTTCTCCAGCCAGCGGCTGAGCGCATCGAATGCATCGCTTGCCGGCAGTTCGTCGGCAGCCGGCAGGCTTCTGCCCGTCGTCGGTATGCCGCTTGCGCCGAGGATGCGCTGTGCGGTCTCCAGCTTGCCCAGCACCGGCAATTCCCGGCCGGTATGAATGGGAAAGTCCCAGCCGAAGGTCGCGGCAGCGCTCGCCGCGTTGGCGCGCACCTGCGCCAGCGGCGCGTTGCCGCTGACGAGCGAGACGCCGTCAATTTCAAGGTTCGAATGCGCCACCACCAGAATGGCGGCGACATCGTCGAACCCCATGTCGGTATCGATCCAGATTCCCATGGTCCTATCCGAATTTTGCAAGCGCGGCAGCGGCCGCGACCGGAAGATCGAAGGAGAGTTCGCTGCCTATGGCATGAACATCCGCGGCTGCATCGACTTCCGCTTTGATCTGGCCAAGCGGCGTGTCGAGCAGGTATTCGCGGCTATTGCCGGCAAACGACGTCCCGCGCACGGTGCCCTTGAACGGGCCGGAGCCCAGGGTCACCGCGCGCGGCCGCCAGGCCAGGCCCGCCGCAGAGGTTGACACAGGAGAGGAAAGCGCGACGGCACCATCAGCCGTCTTCAGTTTCCCGTTCTCCAGCGCAAAGACGTTCTCGAAGCCGACGAAATCGGCAACGAAGGCCGAAACCGGCCTGTTGTAGATATCTTCCGGCGTGCCGATCTGCTCGATGCCGCCGTTGAGCATGACGACGATACGGTCGGCGAGCGCCAGGGCCTCGCCCTGATCATGGGTGACGAAGATCATCGTCACGCCGGTTTCCTTCTGCACGCGCTGAAGCTCGGTGCGCATTTCCAGCCGCAGCCGCGCATCGAGGTTCGAAAGCGGTTCGTCCAGCAACAGCACTTTCGGCTCCATCACCATCGAGCGGGCAAGCGCCACGCGCTGCTGCTGGCCGCCGGAGAGTTCGGCAGGCCTGCGGCCGGAAAATTTGGTAAGGCCCACCGATTTCAGCCCGGCGCCGACGCGGCTATCGAGATCCTCGCCCCTGATTCCCTTGAGCCGCAGGCCGAAGGCGATATTTTCGTAGACGGTCAGGTGCGGAAACAGGGCATAGGACTGAAAGACCAGGCCTACTGCGCGCTTGTTGGCCGAAACCCGAGTGATATCGGCGCCATCGAGGCGGATGCGGCCGGAGGAGGGGTTCAGCAGGCCGGCAATCGCCCGCATCGTCGTCGTCTTGCCGCAGCCGGATGGACCGAGCAGCGCCACCAGTTCGCCCCGGCCGATCGACAGGTCGAGATCGCGAACGGCGACGGTGTTGCCATAGGCGAGCGTCAGCTTGTCGAGCGAGAGATAGGGTGCGTCAGACATAGCGGGAGAATCCTAGGAAGCGTTCGGCAAGGAAGACGATGCCGATGGAGAGAAAGGCAAGCAGCGCCGACAGGGCGGCAACGGAGGGATCATACGTCGTTTCCATGTAGCCCAGCATGTCGATCGGCAGCGTCTGGACGCCGGGCTTGGCAAGGAAGAGCGAAACAGGCACCTGGTTGAAGCTGGTGACGAAGCCGAGGATGAAGGCGGCAAGCACGCCGCCGCGGATATTCGGCAGGACCACACGGAAGAAGGCTCCGACGCGCGAGCAGCCGAGCAGCACCGCCGCCTCTTCCATATCCGAACGCAGATTGTTGAGGCTCGCCGAAACCACGCGCACGGCATAGGGCAAGACCAGCGCCGTGTGGGCGAAGAACAACGCCACGGTGATGTTGAACGAGAAGGGCACGACGAGATAGCGCAGGATCGCTAGGCCGACGATGATGCCCGGTACGATGATCGGCACGGAAACGATGGTGCGCACGGCCTCGCCGCCGGGCAGCTTGTAGCGCGACAGGGCATAGGCTGCTGGCACGCCGAGGATCAACGCGAACAGCGTGCCGCCGATCGCCAGAAACATCGACATGGCAAAGCTGGCGCGGAAGCTGTCGACCGTGAAGACCTTCGCCACCCAGCGCAGCGACAGGCCCTGCGGCGGAAAGGCGAGCGTTTCGCCGGCCGAAAGAGAGGCGGCGACGATGATGATGAACGGACCGATCAGGAAGACCAGCAGCAGAATAAGGACGAGGGGCGAGAACAGACGGCGCATCATGCTCTGTTCCTCGCGGTGGCGAGGCGTTTCAGCACCAGATTGGCCCCGAAGCTCATGACGATGAGGATGAAGGCGATGACGCTTGCCGAGACGTAATCGTTGGAAACGGAAATGCGCTGGTAAAGCAGGGTTTCCAGCATCAGCACCTTCGATCCACCGAGCACGGCCGGCGTGATATAGGCGGTGAGCGATCCCGTGAATACCAAGGTTCCGCCGACCACCAGGCCTTCGCGGGTCAGCGGCAGCACCACTTTCCAGAAGACCTGAAACCAGTTGGCGCCGAGCACCCGCGCCGCAGGAACCGCGTCCTTCGGCATGTTCTCGAGCGCGCTGATCAGCGACAGGATCATAAGCGGCAGGAAGAGCTGCAACAGGCCGATGAACACGGCGGTTTCGCTGAACAGCAGGCGCAGCGGTTCGCCGCTGAGGCCGAGGCCCTGGATTGCCTCGTTGACGATACCGGTGCGGCCGAGAATGACGATCCAGGCATAGGTGCGTGCCACCGGCGAGATCATCAGCGGCAGCACGACGAGGCCGACCATCCGCCCCTTGCCCCTGGGCGGCAGGTTGACGATGGCAAACGCGGCCGCATAGCCGATAACGGCCGAAACAACAGTCACTTCGGCGCCAAGGCGCAGCGTGCGCAGGAACACGGTCTGGTTCAGCGTCTGCGAGAAGAAATCCGTATAGGCGGAGATCGTCCAGCCGCTGGCAGGCGTGTGAAAGCCTTCCGACAACAGGATCACGACCGGCACGAGGAAAACCACCACGGCAAACACCGCGGCGGGCAGGGCAAGCGCCAGAGCTTCGGCCCTATTCTGGAACATCAGAGGCTAACCTTCCTGCGCGGAATGCGAATGAAAAGCGGCGAGGCAATGCTATCTCGGCCTTCAACCGGGATAGCGGATATCCGAGAAAGCCTTATTGGCCGACCTTGTCATTCCATTCCTTGACCCAGTTGTCGCGCTGGTCGAGCGCGACCGCGGACGGGATCAATTTCAGGCTCTTTGCCGTGTCCTCTCCGTAGGTGAGGTTGTTGGCGACGTCCTCGGGAAGCTTGACTTCCTTGTTCGCCGGACTATCGACCAGCTTCGTGGCGAGTGCCGTCTGGACATCGGTCGAGAGCCAGAAGTCCATGAACTGCATGGCGAGATCCTGGTTCTTCGAGCCCTTGGTCAGCACCATGACGTTCATGCCGCCGGTCTGGCCTTCCTTCGGCGTCGCCCAGGCGACGGGCACGTCGAGCTTGGTAAAGCCGGCCCAGGAGAAGCGGCCGATCGGTGCGGCCCAGATCTCTTCCTGCTGCATCAGCTGCACGAGCTGTGAGGACTTCTGGTAGAAAGTGACGATATCGCCCTTGTGGTCGCCGAGCGCCGCGATCGGGGCTGCGAGATCCGGGGTATCCTTGCCGAGGGCGAGGCCGAGCATATAAAGCGACGGCGGCCCCTGGTTGGTGGTGACATCCGGCCAGGCGACATGGCCGACATATTCCGGCTTCAGGAGATCGGTCCAGGAGTCGATCTTCATCTTGTCCGGACGATAGGCGATCGAGGTGGCGTAGAAGGTGTAGCCAACGCTCATGCCATCGCCGTTCGGATCCTTGGCGACGTCGTAGAGCTTGTTGAAATTGCTGAGCTTCGAGGTGTCGATCTTGTCGATCAGGCCGGCGCGCGAGGCCTGCAGAGCATCGGCCATCGAGATCACCGCCATGTCGACGACCGGATTGGCCTTGTTTTCCTGCATCTTTGCCAGGCGCTCGACGCTGTTTCCGGTCTCGACCACCAGCTTGCAGCCGCACTTGGCCTCGAAGGGATCGTAGACGAGCTTCTTGTAATCGTCCTGCGCGAAGGCATAGACCGAAATCGTCAGCGTCCGTTCTTCTGCCTGGACGCCGAGCGTAGAGAGCGCAAGCAGAGTGGCGGAAGCCACCAGCAGTCTTTTCATGTCGAAAGTTCTCCGTCTGAGAGGTTCGTTTTTGCCGGCCCGGGCGGCCCGGACGATTGACGGACGATAAGCTGCATCGGCACGCGGGATTTCTCCGCAGTGACGAGCCGGCTGCCGGGCGGCGGCTCGTCCGCAAACGTTTCGCCCGGCCCCCCTCTTTCGATTGGTCCGCCATTCTCGATGACGTCGACCAGCGCGGTGATGGCGATATCGGCAATCGCCGCCATGTCCATGCGCATTGTCGTGAGCGCCGGCGTCACCACCGACGACCAGATGAGGTCGTCGAAGCCGGTGACGCTGACGGTATCCGGCACGTTGATGCCGGCCTTCTGCAATTCGGTGAGCGCGCGTAGCGCATGCAGGTCGGAAACGGCGGCAAAGGCGGTAAATCCCTGCCGTACCTTGTCCGCCAATCCGAGCAGGCAGCCCGGGCCGTCCCGCTCTTCGATCTTTTCGATCCAGAGGATCTCGGTCTTGACCTTGGCGCCAAGCGCCGACTTGATGCCGCCGATGCGGTCGTTCTGCACGTTCGAGCTCGGGCTGACGCCGATCAGCAGGATCTTCTCGTGACCCAGGCTTCCGAGATGCAGGGCGATCTCGCGGCCGCCCTGCCAATGATCGGCCGAAACCGTATTGCCCGGCGTCGACGGCGTATCGATGACGGCGACGGGGCAGCCGGCATCGGAGATGCGGGTGCCGCGACGGGGCACGATCACCATGCCGTCGACGCCGCGCTCGACCAGCCGGTTGATGGCCTCCGTCTGCATGCCGACATCCGCGCGTGAATCGGCAATCAGCACGCCGTAGCCCGCGACCGAGGCGGAATATTCGATAGCCTGGGCGATCTGCGGGAAAAGCGGGTTGGAAATATCGGGCAGCACCAGGCCGAGGACGCCGCTGCGGCCGGTGCGGAGCGCACGGCCGGCCTGGCTCGGCACGTAACCGAGCGCTGCAGCCGTTGCCCGGATGCGCTCTACCAGTTCAGCCGAGACGCGACCCTTGCCGGAAAGCGCATTCGACACAGTCGCAACGGAGACGCCGAGCGACGCGGCGATTCTGCTGAGATTCGGTCCGGGGCGCGTGGTTGCCATCGGGTGGTCTCACCATTTCAATAGGTTCTGATTAATCGTTTAATCAATGCCTATAGCAATAAGATGGCTTTGTCGAATCCTAATTAATATGTCGATAATTTTTGTTTTGCGCCACCCCATATCGGGACGAATCAAAATTGGGCGCGAAAAGAGGGAGGGTGCGCAGGCGCACACCCTCCGCTTTCGATCGATCAGGCAGCGAGGGCGTCGAGGATGCGGATCCAGGAACGGATGCCCTTGTGATAGGATTTCAGTTCGTACTTCTCGTTCGGTGAATGAATGCGGTCGTCGTTGAGACCGAAGCCGACGAGCAGCGATTCCATGCCGAGCATGCGCTGGAAATCGCCGACGATCGGGATCGAGCCGCCCATGCCGATGATGATTGCCGGCTTCGGCCATTCGTTCGACAGCGCGTTCTTCGCCTTGGTCAACACGGGTGAATCATAGGAAAGCTGGATTGCCGGCGAAGCGCCGTGGGGATGGAATTCCACCGTGCAGTCGGCGGGAATTTTCGAGGTGACATAGGCGCGGAAGCTCTCGCGGATCGCGGCCGGGTTCTGTTGGCCGACGAGGCGGAACGAGACTTTCGCCGATGCCTTGGCCGCAATGACGGTCTTGAAGCCGGCACCCGTATAGCCGCCGGTGATGCCGTTGACTTCCGCCGTCGGCCGAGCCCAGATCAATTCGAGCAACGAGCGGCCCTTTTCGCCCGAGGGTACGGAAAGGCCGACTTCGCCGAGGAATTTCTCCGTCGTCATCCCGAGCGTTTCCCAGGAGGCCTTGATGTTGGCGGGCGTCTCTTCGACACCGTCATAGAAGCCGTCGAGCGTGATGCGGCCGGTCTCGTCGTGCAGGCCGGCGAGAATTTCGCTGAGAATATGGATCGGATTGGCCGCGGCACCGCCGAACATGCCGGAATGCAGGTCACGATCGGCGGCGTTGATTATGACTTCCTCGCCGACCAGACCGCGAAGGCCGGCGGCGATCGCCGGCGTGTCGCCGTCCCACATGCCGGTATCGCAGACGAGCGCATAATCGGCCTTCAGTTCGTCGGCATTTGCCTCCAGGAACGGCTTTAACGATGGCGAGCCGGATTCCTCTTCGCCTTCGAACAGGATGGTGATGCGCACCGGAAGCGCGCCGTTGATTTCCTTATAGGCGCGTACGGCCTCGACGAAGGTCATCAGCTGTCCCTTGTCGTCGGACGTGCCGCGACCCGTCAGGATCTTGCGGCCATCGCCGAGATCCTTGATCGCCGGTGCAAACGGGTCGCTTTCCCAAAGCTCGATCGGATCGACCGGCTGCACGTCGTAGTGACCATAGAACAGCACATGCGGCGCATCGGCGCTGGCGCCGTCGTGATGGGCAACCACCATCGGATGGCCGGGCGTGTCGCGCACGGAGGCGGTAAAGCCGAGCGAGGTCAGATAGGCCGTCAGCCATTCCGCCGCCTTGCGGCATTCCGCCTTGAATTCGGGATCGGTCGAGATCGATTTGATGCGCAGCAGTTCGAAGAGCTTGTCGAGGCTGGACGGGAGGTTCTGATCCGCGCGGGCGAGAACGGGCGATACATCGGTCATATCCGACTCCTTACATGAAAATTGGTCGGACGATAGACCAAAGCCAATCCGGTTTCGAGGCGGGAAAATCGAAAATTTCCGATTGATAGGATGATAGCCTGCGACTCTCATTAAGAGAATAGTCGGCTATGTGATCGCAATCACCCTTATGCCATGCGCCTGTAGTCATCTCCGGCGCATGGTCGCAGCTATTATTTGTCCAGTGTGGAATTGCCCTAGAGGCGCTTGGCGTTATCGAGAATGCGCCTGACATATTCGAGCAGCAGTTCGCGCTCGAAGGTCCGAAACCCCTGGAAAAGATCCATGTCCGCCGCCATCGCAGCCTCCACGGCTTCGGCCTGCATGGCGGACGCCTTGCCTGTCAGGAAAACCTGCTGCGCGCGCTTGTCGGAAGGGTGTGGCCGGCGTTCCACCAGACCGTCGCGTTCCATGCGCGACAATGTATTGGCCATGGTCGCCTGCTCGATATCGACGCGCTCGAGCAGCTGCTTCTGGGTGAGCCCGTCTTCGGACCATAATTCCAGGAGTATGGGGAATTGACCGGGAGAAAAGCCGAGCCGTCCCGCTCGTTGTTGCAACGAGCGGGCAAATCCCTTCGCCATCTGACCGGCGAGGTAGGCCGCAGAATCCATTCGGCTAAATCCCATGATTGCAAGTATGCCTCTATTTCACATCAAAACAATCAGCAAATCTTGGGTGGTCGCGCCTGGCAAAGGTCGAATTCTGGTAAGGTTTTCGGACTTGCTTTGCTGGCTATGTGCTTAAATTCCAATAGAAAAGCCGCCATGGCCTGGAGGGGAAACCATGGCGGCTCTCGAAAGGGGGACAAAGGCCCGGAGAGGGGGATAGGCCTTTGTCCAAGTCTGACATGGCGGGGGACAGGCCGGTTG
>JAGWJK010000091.1 GCA_028865845.1 Rhizobiaceae bacterium | reverse complement strand
ATGCTGCATACCAGTGACGCCGGTCGGCGCAAGAGCCACGGGCATCGAGGCTTTCTGCCCGACCATGGTGGTCTCCAATGAGCGGTTTGTCATGTCGACGAGAACGCGCTGGCGCAGCTTGATTTTCTTGAAATCGGCCTCGTTCGCCTCGTAGGTAGATTCGGTCCACGAGCCCGAATCGGCATATTGGAAAAACATTTTCGGCACGCGCCGCTTCGCAAGCTGTTTCAATTCGGCGATCGTAAGGGGCGCAGTCATCGCATTATGCCTTTGAATTTAAATAGGACATTCGCCAATAGCATGCTTTTGGCGCAGAGGGGTGGGAATTGGGCTCAGATCGAGCCCTCTTTGGGTGGAGAGGCAGCTTCGATCGTTTCCCTGGAGGCGGCCCATTTCAGCAGCGCGTCGAGCGACGGGCAAAGTGCCTGACCCCAGTCGGTCAGGCCATATTCAACCTTCGGCGGCACCTGATGGTGAACGATCCGCCTGACGATGCCATCGGCTTCCATCTGCCGAAGCTGCTGGATCAGCATCTTTTGCGAGACGGCCGGGATCGCCTTTTCCAATTCGGAAAAACGCAGCAGCTTGCCGCCGAAGAGGTGGAACAGGATCACCAGCTTCCAGCGGCCTTCCAGAATACGCAGCACGTTTTCGACGCCGATCGCCGCGGAGGAGGGCGTTGCGAAGTTCTGATGCTGACTTTCAGGTAAGTACCCTACTTTTTCGTGCGTTCTTGCCATTTTGATTGTCCTTCGCCACCTATGCCGAGACACGGTGGCGCCTCCGTTTCCCTGATTGAACAGAAGGAATCGAGATATGACAATATCACTGCCCGAAAAACTGGCAGCCTATTTTGCTGCCGTAAATAGACGCGATGTGGACAGCATGCTGGAGCAGTTCACTGATGACGCATTCGTGCATGACGAAGGTGAGGGCATGCATGGCCATGCCGCCATTCGCGGCTGGATCGAGAAGACAACGGAGAAGTACGGCATCAGCGCCGAGGTTGAGGGCGCCTCGATGGTTGGCAAGGCGCTGCGGGTCTCAGCGCGCATTGCGGGCACCTTCCCCGGCAGCCCGATTGTCCTGCACTACGATTTCACGCTCGGGACAGACGGCAGGATTGCCAATCTGGAGATCGGTCTATGAGTTTCGTTCGGACTTTTTCCATCGATCCCAATGAATTTTCCGGCAAGCGCGTGCTTGTCTCGGGTGGTACCAAGGGAGCGGGCGCGGCCATCGTCCACCGGCTGACGGCTGCCGGTGCGACAGTTGCAACAGCCGCGCGCTCGCCATCGCCGGAAAGTTCGCCTGCAGCCCTGTTCGTGAAAGCCGATCTCACGACCGCACAAGGTGTTGGCGAGGTCGTGACGGCGGTCATGAAGGCTTTCGGCGGCATCGATATCCTCGTTCACAATCTCGGCGGTTCCTCGACACCCGGTGGCGGTTTTGCGGCGATCGACGATGACTTGTGGCGCCAGGAGCTGGATCTCAATCTCATGGCCGCCGTTCGCCTGGATCGTGCTTTGCTGCCGCAGATGATCGAACGTCATGCCGGCGTCATCATCCACATCTCCTCGATCCAGCGTCGTCTGCCGCTCCATGAATCGACCATCGCCTACGCCGCGGCCAAGGCGGCGCTGACGACCTATAGCAAGGTACTGTCCAAGGAGGTCGGACCGAAGGGCGTGCGGGTGACAGCGGTCGCGCCCGGCTGGATCATGACCGAGGCGGCCGAGCACATGGTGAGCCGCATCGCCGAACATGGCGATATCGACGAAGCCGCAGCCCGCCAGAGCATCATGGACGCCCTTGGCGGCATCCCGATTGGACGTCCGGCCTTTCCCGAGGAAATCGCCGAACTGGTGGCGTTCCTGGCATCAGACCGCGCGGCTTCCATCCATGGGGCGGAGTATACAATCGATGGAGGGACGGTGCCGGTGGTTTGACGGTTACGGGAATGAGGAGAGTGCGCCTTCGGCGCTCTCTCAAGCTGCTCGAACGATCCGGCTCGGTTGAATAAGAATATCAGCCGGAATTCCGAGACGTTCGTGTAGGCGCCGGATCATCTCTATCGACAGAGATCTTTTGCGATTGAGAACTTCGGCTACTCTTCCCCGACTCCCCAAAATCGGCTCCAGATCTTTCCGGGTCAGGCCTTGCTGTTCCATTCGAAACAGGATCGCATCTATCGGATCGGGCAGATCTATCGGATAGTGCGCTGCCTCATAAGCATCGATCAGGGTCACCAGAATTTCGAGCCTGTCGCTTTCCGGGGTGCCGTCCTTAGCGCCCCACAGTTCTTTCAATATCAAAAGAGCGTTCTCATAGTCCTCATCGTTTCGTATCGGCTTCAGCTCATTCATGTTCCATCCTTGCCGCGTCGATCGAATCGTACTCTCGATGGGAACCGATCCACTTTATCCAGACGGCTGATTTTGCGAAGTTTACAGCGACGATCAAACGATATTCATTGCCTTTGATATTAAAGACGATGCGTTCGGCATTGATGATGCTTGCATGCGCATAGCGCTGCTTCACATCTGCCATCGACTTCCAATCTGCTCTGCTGACTTCATGGAACCAACTATCCAGAGCAGCGCGCAAAGCCGCGTGACCTTTTTGGCTTTGCTGACTTTCAGCAAATTCCGTCAGTGTTCGGCGGGCAATTACCCTCGCGGCTGAAACCTATCATGTTCCCATTTTGGGTTCAAACTCACGAGTTTACCAGTCCCGTCTTCGCCGGCTTGCCCGCCACATAGGTTTCCACGATCGCCCGGTCGTCGCCCATGGTCTGCAGGAGGAACAGTTCTTCCGGCAGGGTTTTCACCACTTCCATCTTCAGTGCCATGGCTGGCGTCGCAGCGGCGCTGAGGACGACGAGGTCGGCCTCGGTGCCGGCGTCGAGCGTGCCGATCTTGTCTTCGAGCGACAGGGCTTCGGCGTTGCCAAGGGTCATGTAATAATAGCTTTCCAGCGGGTTCAGCCGTTCGCCAAGGAGCTGCTGGATCTTGTAGGCTTCGTCCATGGTGCGCAGCATCGAATAGCTGGAGCCGCCGCCAATATCGGTGGCGACGCCGATCCGAACGGGCTTTTCGCGGCGGGAGAGCGCCTTAAGTGGGAAAAGACCGGAGCCGAGGAAGAGGTTGGAGGTCGGGCAGTGGACGGCGATCGCACCGGCTTCGCTCATGGCGTCTGCCTCGCGCTCGGAGAGATGGATCGCATGGCCGAACAGGCTCTTGCGTCCCAGCAGACCATAGCGTGCGTAGATATCGGTGTAATCGATCGCTTCGGGATAGAGTTCACCGGTGAATTTGATCTCGTCATAATTTTCCGAGAGATGCGTCTGGATGTGCAGATCGGGGAATTCGCGGGCGAGGGCCGCCGCGGCTTCCATCTGCTCTGGCGTCGACGTGATCGCGAAACGTGGGGTAATGGCGACATGGTTGCGGCCCTTGCCGTGCCAGTCCGCTATCACCTGTCTGGTCTCGTCATAGCTCATCTGCGGCGTGTCGAGCAGGCCTTGCGGCGCGTTGCGGTCCATCATCACCTTGCCGCCGACCATGCGCATGTTGCGACGCAAGGCTTCCGAAAAGAATGCGTCTGCAGAGGTCTTATGAACGGAGCAATAGGCGACGGCGGTCGTGGTGCCGTGGCGGACGAGTTCGTCGTAAAAATGCGTCGCGATGCGGGTGGCATGGTCGCTTTCGACGAAGCGGCATTCCTCGGGGAACGTGTAGGTGTTTAGCCATTCCAGCAGGTTGGCGGCGTAGGAGGCTATGACCTGCATCTGCGGGAAGTGCAGGTGCATATCGATAAAGCCGGGCATGATCAGATGCGGCCTGTGGTCGACTTCGACGACATCGGCCGGTGCCTTCGCCTTGACGTCGGCATAAGGACCGATCTTAGCGATCGCGCCGTTTTCGATCAGCAGACCGCCATCGCTCTCATAGGTGAAGCTATCGGTATCGGTAAGGCTTTGGGGTGCGCGCCGGAACGACAGCAGGCGGCCGCGCAAAAGGGTCGTCATTGATCTCTACTCTCTTCTACAGAACTTTCGAACCAGGCGACCAGCAGCTTGCGCTCCTCTGGCGTCACCTCGGTGGCGTTGCCGGGGGGCATCGCATGGCTGCGGCCCGCCTGGATATAGATTTCGCGTGCATGCATAGCGATTTCCGCGTCGGTTTCCAGCATTACGCCCTTCGGCGCGCGCGCAATCCCCTCGAAAACCGGTTCGGCGGCATGGCACATGGAACAGCGCGTCGATATCATCTGCTTGACCGCCGGAAAATGCGCATCCGACGCGAATTGCTGGAAGGCAGGCGCCACGGCATTCGCATCCTTCTCGCCCGTCAACACCTTCGGCACGGTCGAAAGCCACATGATCAGGATGAAGAGCACGACAGTGACGATCCACGTCCAGGTCGGGCGACCTTTCCTTGCATGGGTCGTGTTGAACCAGTGGCGGATGGTGACGCCCATCAGGAACACCAGGGCGGCGATGACCCAGTTGTAAGTCGTGCCGAAGGCCAGCGGGTAGTGGTTCGACAACATGAAGAAGATGACCGGCAGGGTCAGGTAGTTGTTGTGCAGCGAACGCTGCTTGGCGATACGGCCATATTTCGGATCGGGCGTGCGACCGGCAATCAGATCGGCGACGACGACCTTCTGATTGGGAATGATGATCATGAAGACGTTGGCCGACATGATCGTCGCTGTGAAGGCGCCAAGATGCAGGAAGGCCGCACGGCCGGTGAACAGATGCGTATAACCCCAGGCCATGAAGACGAGGACGACGTAAAGTACCGCCATCAGCCCCCAGGTATTGTTGCCGAGCGGTGACTTACAGAGAAGGTCGTAGACGATCCAGCCGCCGGCAAGCGAGGCCAGCGAAATGAGGATGGCGACGGGTACGCTGACATCGAGAACATGGCGATCGATAAGGAAGAGATTGCCGCCGCCGTAGTAGACGATGCAGAGCATCAGGAAACCGGACAGCCAGGTGAAATAGCTCTCGTATTTGAACCACGTCAGATGCTCAGGCATTTGCGCGGGGGCGACCAGATATTTCTGGATGTGATAGAAACCGCCGCCATGGACCTGCCATTCCTCGCCATAGGCGCCGGGCGGCAGGTGCGGACGCTTCACCAGCCCGAGATCGAGCGCGATGAAGTAAAAAGACGAACCGATCCAGGCAATGGCGGTTACGACGTGGAACCAGCGGGCCGCGAAAGCCAGCCATTCCCACGCAATGGCGTATTCATACATTCAGTTCCCCTTTTCTTCTTCCGACTCGATACCTTGCAAAATGTTGGGCTCTGAGGAAAGGGGAGAGTTTGATGCAATGCGGAAAAGGCGCGCTCTTGCCGAGTGTTTGGTCTGCCTTAGATCAAAATAAGAGGGCGCTCATATGCGCCGTCAGCTGCTTGGAGCGGGCGGCGTCCGCGGCAGCTGCTTTTTCGACGGAGAATTGCCCATGCGTGGTGTTCTGGCGTTCGTATTTTTTCTATTTGCAACTGCAGTGATGGCGCATGATGCACCATCCGGTTGGAGATATGACCCTTATTGCTGCAATGGCGACGATGAGCATGGCGATTGTGAAATGATCCCATCGCGCACAGTCACTGTCATACCGGGCGGATATCGCGTCACGCTTCTTCCCGGCGATCACCGTTATGTCACGCATGAGCACGTCTTCGTGATGCCGCAGCGCAAAACGATGCGCTCGCCGGATGGCTCCTATCACCTCTGCCTGTTCCCCGACGAGAACACGCCCCGCTGTTTTTATGCGCCGGATATGTCCTACTGAGCAGGTCTATTCCAGCGGCATACTGAATTCGCCGAGAATCCAATTCTTGAAGGCGCGGATTCTCGGCGTGTGTCGTCTGCTTTCGGGATAGGCAAGCCAATAGTTCGATCCATCATTGCAAAGGATATCGAAGGGCTGGATCAGGCGACCGGCGGCAAGATCGTCGGCGTAGAATTCCGGCGTCAGCACGGCAACGCCTTGCCCAGCGATCGCCGCACTTGCCTCGAAGGATTGCGCGCCGAGCCTGCTTCGCGGCCTGCCCTGCAGGCCGGGATCGGGAACGCCGGCCGCTTCGAACCATTGCGCCCACCAGGGATCACCCGCGTCGATGATCCGAAGCTTCAACAAATCGGCGGGCTCACGCACACCGCCGATCGTGGCCGCCAATTCAGGGCTGAGCATCGGCGTGAAGTTCATTTTCATCAACAGGTGCGCGCGCAGCCCTGGCCACGTTCCGCGCCCGTTGCGAATGGCGATGTCGGAGGGCTCGCGTGCAAAGTCGATCAACCTATCCGACGTGGCGAGCCTCACCGCGACATTCGGATGCTTCAGCTGAAACGTGCCGAGATGGCGGGCGAGCCATTGCGAGGCAAATGTCGGGGTTGAGTGGATCAGCAGCGTGGTCTCGGCGGCACCGCTGACCGAGGCCATCGCTTCATGGAGCATGCTGAAGGCCTCGCTCACCTTTGGCGCCAGCGTTTCGCCTGCTTCCGTCAGCTCGATCTGGCGCGGACGGCGCAGAAACAACGGTTCGCCGACACTCTCTTCCAGCAGTTTGATCTGATAGCTGACCGCCGTCTGCGTCATGCCGAGCTCGTCGCCGGCGCGGGTAAAGCTGCCGAGCCGAGCTGCTGCTTCGAAGACCCGGAGGGCATTCAACGGAAACTGTTTCGACAGTTTCATGGATAAGCTCTCTTTATGTATGCAGACGGTTGTTCGATTGGAATTGCAGCATTTTTCCCGGCAAACTGCAATCCATATCAACGATCGAATTGAGGTATCGTCATGGATTGCTATGCCATCGAGCACACGGCTGCTGCAAAGCAGCCGATCCTTGCCAGGGCTCTGATAGCGCTGACCCAGGTCTTCGCGGGCAGGGCGGAGCCTTCGTCACGGCTTGACTTGGATGACATTCCCGATCGGGTGAAGCGCGATCTTGGTTTCCTTGACGGGCGCGAACCGCATTACGAGGATGAGCGGATGCGGTAGGCTGCAAATGCGGTCAACAGTTCGGCGGCGGTCATGGCGGCAATGACTTCGGGGCGCTTGTCCTTGACGGTATTTCCGCCGATCGGCAGGGTAAGGCGATCGAGCCATGCCTTGTCACCGCCTTCGCGCACCAGCCAATGCGAAAATGTAGCGCGTTTGGTCGCCGAGCCGATCATGCCAACATAGGCGAAATCATTGCGGGCCAGTGCTTCCTTGGCGATCAGGAAATCCAGGGCGTGGTCGTGGGTCAAAATGACGAGGGCCGCGCCGGCGGGCATGTCCCGCACCAGCGCCTCCGGCATGGGGGAAAGCCTGGTGTCGGTTTCCGCCGGCAGATTGGCGAGTTCTTCCTGGCGCGTTTCGATCACCGTCACGGATAGCGGCAGGGGCACGAGTGCGGCCGCCAATGCCCGCCCGACATGGCCGGCGCCGAAAACATAGGTTTCAGGCAGGTGTTCCGTCTCGGTCGCCTGCCGGGCTTCCAACTCCTGCAGCAGGCCCGACGTCATTGTCCGGAAGCGCAATTGCGTACGGCCGCCGCAGCATTGGCCGATTTCGGGGCCGAGCGGAATATCCATCACCTCGACGCCGTTGCCGGTCAGCAAGGCGCGGGCGTTCTGGATCGCCAGGAACTCGAACTGGCCGCCGCCGATCGTGCCCCAGGTGGCATTCTCGGAGACGAGCATGAAGGTGCCGGTTTCGCGCGGTGTCGAGCCCTGTGTGCCGATGATCTCGATAAGGATGGAGGCCGGGCGGCCCGCCAGAAATGCGCGAAAGTCGCTCCTGGGTATCACACCGGAAAGCACTTCGCGGATTGCCATGGTCACATCCCCTTCAGCCGCTCGACTGCCATCAGGACGCGTTCCGGAGTGGCCGGTGCGTCCAGCCTCGGGCAGACCCTGTAGTCGGCGACGCTGGCGACGGCCATCGACAGGGCTTCCAGCACCGAGATCGGCAGCATGAAAGGCGGCTCGCCAACGGCCTTGGAACGGCCGATCGTCGCCTCGGCGTTTTCCGACCATTCGGCGAGACGGACATTGAAAATCTTCGGCCGATCGGATGCGAGCGGGATCTTGTAGGTCGAGGGAGCATGCGTGCGCAGCCGGCCCTTGGCGTCCCACCAGAGCTCTTCGGTCGTCAGCCAGCCCATGCCCTGCACGAAAGCGCCTTCCACCTGGCCGATATCGATCGCCGGGTTCAGCGAGCGGCCCACGTCGTGAAGAATGTCGGCGCGGTCGACCAGATATTCGCCGGTCAGCGTGTCGATCGAGACTTCCGATACCGATGCACCATAGGAGAAATAATAGAATGGCGTGCCACGGCCGGCCTTACGGTCCCAATGGATCTTCGGCGTCTTGTAGAAACCGGCGGCGGAAAGCTGCACGCGGCCGAAATAAGCTTGCTTGATGAAATCCGGGAAGGGGATTTCGCTGTCGCCGACGCGCACCCGGTTCGGCAGGAACTGTACCTCTTCGGCGGCAACGTTCCATTTTTCCGTTGCAAACGCGACGAGCCGTTCCTTGATCTGGCGGGCGGCGTCGAAGGCAGCCATGCCGTTTAGGTCCGAGCCGGAGGATGCAGCGGTCGCCGAGGTGTTTGGCACTTTGCCGGTGGTGGTCGCGGTGATCTTCACCCGGTCGATGTCCACCTGGAAACTATCGGCGAGGACCTGCGCCACTTTCGTATAGAGACCCTGGCCCATTTCCGTGCCGCCATGGTTCAGATGGATCGAGCCATCCTGGTAGACATGGACGAGGGCGCCGGCCTGGTTGAAGGCGGTCATGGTGAAGGAGATGCCGAACTTGACCGGCGTCAGCGCAATGCCCTTGCGGATATAGCGGCTGGAGCGATTGAACTCGATGATCGCCTTGCGGCGCGCCTGGTAATCGGCGGTTTCTTCGAGTTCGTCGACGATGCGGTTGATGATGTTGTCGGTGACTTCCTGATGATAGGGCGTCAGCGTCCGTCCCGAACCCGGCTGGCCGTAGAAATTCGCGCGGCGGATTTCGAGAGGGTCCTTGCCGAGAGCGTAGGCGATCTCCTCGATCATCCGTTCGCCGCCGACCATGCCCTGCGGGCCGCCGAAACCGCGGAAAGCGGTGTTGGAGACGGTATGCGTCTTCAGCGGCTTCGATGTGAGATGCACATGCGGATAGAAATAGCTCGAATCCGCATGGAACAGCGCGCGGTCGGTGACCGGGCCGGAAAGATCGGACGAGAAGCCGCAGCGGGCTGCATAGGTGGCGTCGACGGCATGGATGCGGCCGTCGTCGTCGAAGCCAACTTCATAGTCGACCAGAAAGTCATGGCGCTTGCCGGTCGCCGCCATGTCCTCGTCGCGGTCGGGGCGGAACTTGATGGCGCGGCCGAGCTTCTTGGCCGCGACTGCGGCGAGTGCCGCAAACTGGTTGCCCTGCGTTTCCTTGCCGCCGAAGCCGCCGCCCATGCGGCGGACGTTGACGGTCACCGCGTTCGACGGGATGTTGAGGACATGGCCGACGATATGCTGGATTTCGCTCGGATGCTGGGTGGAGGACCAGACCGCGACCTCGTCATCCTCACCGGGGATCGCCATCGCGATGTGGCTTTCGAGATAGAAATGCTCCTGGCCCCCGATGCGCATCTGCGCCTTGATGCGGTGCTTGGCATTGGCCATCTCGGTTTTCGGCTCGCCGCGCTTCAGCGTCATCGGTTCGTAGACGACCGCGCCGCCATTGGCGAGAGCGCCATCGATGTCGCTCCAATGCGGCAGGTCGACATAGTCGATCATGGCAAGCCGCGCGGCACGGCGGGCGGCCTCGCGCGTTTCCGCGATGACGGCAAACATCGGCTGCCCGTGGAATT